>CAZFSH010000128.1:0-8202 GCA_964521935.1 uncultured Propionivibrio sp. | reverse complement strand
CAAACACTGGGTCTATCGCTTGCCGCTGCCACAATATCCAGGCGGTCAGCGCCAGTAGCAGGGCACCGCACAGCCCTGCCAGCAGCGCGGTCATACGCTGCCAGTTGGGCTCGCCCAAGCCGAGGTTTTGTAAAAAATCGCGTTGGCGGGCAGCGTTGTAGCCGAGCACGAACTGGTTCCAGCCATTGGCCATGGCATCAACCCGATTACGTAGTTCCCGTAACCACGACAGGTCGGGGCGGGCCATGATCGGCAGCGCTTCGCCGTCTGGCACCGAGGTGGAAAACGAGTCGGCGATACGTTGTGGCATGGTGATGGCGGTTGGGTCTATGCGTAGCCAGCCGCGATCCTCCAGCCAGACTTCAGCCCAGGCGTGTGCGTCGTATTGACGTACTACCAGAAAGCCATCGACGGGGTTGAGCTCACCACCTTGATAGCCGGCAACCACGCGTGCCGGAACGCCAGCGGCACGCAGGGCGAAGACGAAGGACGAGGCAAAGTGCTCGCAAAAGCCTTTTTTGCTGTCGAAGAGAAACTCATCCACGGCATCCGGGCCAAGGAGTGGCGGTGTCAGCGTGTAGGCGAGGAGTTGGCGCAGAAAAAACTCTTCGGCCAAGGCCACGATAGCGGCGTTGCGTGTTGCGCTGCTGGCTAGCGCCGTGTCACGGCGACTGACTTTTTCTGCCCATGCCTGCGCCAGCTCCCGCGTGCGCGGGTTGCCGCGGCTGGGCAGCGCCAGGGCTGCGGTGAGTTCTGCCGCCGAGGGCGATTCGCCAAAACGGGTATCGGGAACGGCGGTTTGCGTATAGCGCAAGCGGTTGCGCACCGGCTCGCGGCTGATGATCTGCATGTCGCTGGTTAGCCCTGCGCCTAGCGGCAGGTTTGCGGGCATTTCCAGGGCAAATAGCCAGGGCTGGCCGTGTGCTTCCAGGGTAAGTTCGTAGTGCACGGCGTCGGGACTTTCGGGATCAATCGCATAGGGAGGTTTGTCGCGGACCATGGTGCGCTGGGCCACTTTCCAGCTACGGCCATCGAACGCCGACATGACCGGGCCACGCCAGTAGAGCTCCTTTTGTGGCGGTACGGCGCCAGCAAATTTGACGCGAAATGCGACGGCGTCGGATTGCGACAATTGCGCGATGCTGCCCGGCGACATCTGGTCCGAGAGGCCTGATGTGGCGGCGAAGCGATCTTGTGGCAGGCCCCACAATGGGCCGTCAATCCGTGGGAAGAGCACAAACAGCACCAGCATGAAGGGCAGTCCTTGCAGCAGCATGATGCCGGCGCGGCGCAACAGCCATTTTGGCAAGGGGCGGTCGTCGTTGGCGGCGGCGAGCGTCGCCGTGGTGATGATGACCGTCGCTATCGCCATGAGTCCGGCAGGAATGCTCTGGTCGAACATGAAGTGCCCGAGGACCAGAAAATAGGAGAGCAGCACGACCGTCAGTGCGTCGCGCGCGGCACGAAGTTCGAGCAATTTCAGTGCGAGAAACACCGAGAGCAGGGCGATGCCCGGGGTGCGCCCGAAGAGCGTGCGGTAATGCCAGAGCACCAGCCCTGCACAAGCCAGGGTCAAGGGGATAAGCAGCCAGCGCGGTGGCAGATGCCATTGACGATGCACCATCCAGCCACGCAACAGCAACATGCCGATCACGCCTGTTGCCAGCCAGTCAGGTAATTGCGTTATCAGGGGGAGCACCGCAGACAGCGCGGTGGCCAGCAGCCACCAGCTTTGCCGTTGCGTGACCGGACGATGGCTACGCATCAGCTTGACGTGCCGTAAAGCGCGAGGCCGCGCAAGCCTTCGGCTAAATGCGTGGGTCCGCTACCGGGTTCCAGGCGCAAGGCCGGCAGGCGTACGCCCCACGCGAGGCCGGCTTGCTCGGCATCCAGCATCCAGCGGCAGAGTACCGACAGCCGTTCTTCCAGTTCCATACTGCTGGGCAAATCGTCCCAATGCAAGGTGATGCGCTCGGCGGCCGCGCCAGAAAAGAGTTTGGTCAGCAGCGGTGCATCAGGCTGTCGGGCAACGGCTTTCCAGGCGACGTGGCGCGGCGGGTCGGCGAGCTGGTGGGTGCGCAAGCCGGCGAAGTCGTCACGGCCGCTGCCGTCACGCGTTGCACCTTGCGCGGCATCGCCGCCCCAGGGGAGACTTGGTGCGTGAGTGGCGGGTGCTGGGTAAACGAGGCAGCGCATGGCCGGACTGATGTAGCTCCACGCACGTATCAGGCCCAGTGGCCACATCGTCGTAATCGTCACGCGCGGCAGTTCGACCCAGCCACGTTGCTGAGTGGGCAAGTGCAGCGTGGCCGTGCTGGAGCTGGCGGCCAGAGCGTCGATTTCCACGGGCTCGTCGCTGGCCATGAATAAGGAAAACAGCAGAGAGGAGCGGGGTTCAGGGCGGCTGTTATCGATCGTCAGCTCAAAGCTGGCGGGTTCGCCGGCGAACACCGCTTCGCAACGTCCGGGTCGAATCATCAAGTGCACCAGATTGCGAAAGGTATGCAGGATGGTGACAACACCCAGTCCGCCAAGCAAAAAAACCAGGCCATAACCCAAGCTGAGGTTGTAGTTCATGGCACCAAGCAGGATGACGATGAGTGCGCTGGCGTAGGCCACGCCAGCACGCGTAGGCAAGACATAAACGCGTCGCTGGCTGAGCACAATCGGTGATGGCTCGGGCGCACGCACGCGCAAGGCCCAGCGCACGAAGCGCTCATGCAGCTGCCGGCGCAATGTGGTCAGGGCATGAACTGTGGTATTCACTGCGGCGTGCTCGGGTATGGGAAATCTAGGCCGATTTAGCCCGAGCTAGGGCAGGGGAACCGCCTCGATGATACGTGCTGCCGTGTCACGCGGGCTGAGTTTTGCGCTGGCGCTGTCGTCAACATAGCGCAGGCGGTGGCCGACCACTCCCGGCAAGACTGTCTGTACGTCTTCCGGCAGCACGTGGTCACGCTTATCCAGCCAGGCCCAGGCGCGGGCAACGGCTAGCAGCGCCAGTGACGCGCGTGGCGAAAGACCGTTTTGCCACTCGGGTGCCGCACGGGTATGGGCTGCGATGGCCTGGACGTAATCAATCAGTGCCGGGGCGGCGTGAAGGGCACGAACGTCTTGCTGGGCGCTGAGCAATACCTCGGGCGAGCACGCCGGCCGCAAGTTGGCCAGCAGCGCGCGCCGGTCTTCGCCGGCAAGCAGGGCGCGTTCGGCAGCGGGGGCTGGGTAGCCCAGCTCAATGCGTAGCAGGAAGCGGTCAAGCTGTGACTCGGGTAAGGAGAAGGTGCCAACTTGATGCGTCGGATTTTGCGTGGCGATGACGAAGAAGGGCTCGGGCAAGGGCCGCGTTTCGCCCTCTGCCGTGACCTGCCGTTCTTCCATGGCTTCTAGCAAGGCGCTTTGTGTCTTCGGGGTGGCGCGATTGATCTCATCAGCGAGGACGACTTGCGAAAAAATCGGCCCCGGGTGGAAGTGAAAGCGTCCAGCTTCACGTTCAAAAACCGAGACACCGATAATGTCGGCGGGCAGCATGTCACTGGTGAATTGCACGCGTTGAAAGTGCAGGCCGAGGAGTTTGGCGAGCACCTGCGCCAGGGTGGTTTTACCGACGCCCGGCACATCTTCAATGAGCAAGTGGCCACGCGCAAGCAAGCAAGCAAGGGCAAGACGGATCTCCCGCTCTTTGCCCAGGATCAGCTGATTGGCGGCCGACACAACATTGGCAATGGTGACGGCGGCGGAGAGTGGAGTTGTGGAGGGCGCTACTGAGGTAGCTGCTGGTGGGGTTGCTTGGGAGGCTGGGTCAGGCATGGTGCTCCAATGCACTTAAATGGTGAATATGGGCAATAATGAGCTTTCCGTTTAATTCTATGTCAGCGCATGAGCCTTACTGCGTTTATCTCCCATCCGGACTGTCGTTTGCACGACATGGGGGAATATCATCCGGAATCGCCTACTCGACTTGATGCCATTCATGATCATCTGATTGGCACGGGACTGGAGCAAGCCTTGCAGTTTCACGAGGCGCCGCAGGTGACTAATGAGCAGCTGCTGCGCGTGCATCCGCAGGAATATATTGACGAGATTCACAGCGCGGCGCCGACAACCGGCATCCACCATCTTGATCCAGATACGGCCATGTCGCCCGGTACGCTCAAGGCTGCGTTGCGCGCAGCCGGTGCCGGTGTGCTCGCGGTCGATATGGTCATGTCGGGCAAGGCGCCGAATGCGTTTTGTGCGGTGCGTCCGCCCGGTCACCATGCCGAGCGCGCCATGGCGATGGGCTTCTGCTTCTTCAATAATATCGCCGTGGCCGCAGCCCATGCCTTGGCCAATGGCTTGAAACGCGTTGCCATCATTGATTTTGACGTGCATCACGGCAATGGCACCGACAACATTTTTTCCGGTGATGAGCGTGTGCTCATGGTCAGCATTTTTCAGCACCCGTTTTATCCGTACAGCGGTGCTGACAACCCGGCGCCGAACATGCTTAACGTTCCGGTTCCAGCGGGTACCCGTGGTCCTGCCTTCCGCGATATCGTCACGGAAAAATGGCTACCGCGTTTGCGCGAGTTTGCCCCGGAGATGATTTTTGTATCGGCAGGTTTCGATGCCCACTACGATGACGACATGGGCTCGCTGGGTTTGATGGAAAGCGATTACGCCTTCGTTACCCGCGAACTCCTTGCCGTGGCGGCCGAAACCGCGAAGGGGCGGTTGGTTTCCATGCTGGAAGGCGGCTATGTGCTGGATGCCTTGGCGCGCAGTGTCGGCGCTCATGTGCGGGCGCTGGCTGACGTATGAGCTTCAGTGCACTGCTAGAATCTGACGGCCTGCTAAATTTCGGGCGGACGCTATCTTGACCATGCGTTTGCCACGCTATTTCTCGTTATCCCTTTCCCTTTTGACATAAGACTCTCCATGCGCACCAAGATTTGCGGTTCGATACCCGCCCTGATCACCCCGATGCTCGACGATGGCACGCTAGATCTGCCACGCTTCAAGGCGCTGCTCGATTGGCATATCGCTGAAGGTTCCGACGCCGTAGTCGTAGTCGGTACCACGGGTGAGTCGCCCACCGTCAGCGTGGAAGAGCATAAGCAGTTGATCGACATTGCCGTAAGCCATGTTGCCGGTCGCATCCCGGTCATTGCTGGTACGGGGGCTAATGCGACGGCAGAAGCGGTTGAGTTGGCTAAATCCGCCAAGCAATCCGGTGCAGCGGCGCATTTGTCGGTGGTTCCCTACTACAACAAGCCAACGCAAGAGGGCTTGTACCGTCATTACGCCGCTATTGCCGAAGCGGTTGATCTGGACATGATTCTCTACAACGTGCCGGGCCGCACGGTGGCCGATATGTCGAATGACACGGTCATTCGGCTGGCGCAAATCCCACGCATCGTCGGTATCAAAGACGCTACTGGCAATCTTGAGCGTGGTACCGATCTGTTGCAGCGCGCGCCAAAAGATTTTGCCGTGTATAGCGGTGATGACGCATCGGCTATTGCCCTGATGCTGCTGGGTGGTCGCGGCAGTATTTCTGTTACCGCTAACGTCGCGCCGCGCCTGATGCATGAAATGTGTGCTGCGGCCCTAGCCGGCGACTTGGTCACAGCGCGCGACGCCAACTTCAAGTTGCTGGGTTTGCATCGGCACATGTTTTGTGAAGCCAACCCGATTCCGGTGAAGTGGGCGGTCGAGCAGCTTGGCAAATCCGGCGGCACCTTGCGTTTGCCTTTGGTTCCCCTGTCGGCCGAGTGTCATGAGCGCGTTCGCGCTGCCATGCGCCAAGCCGGCGTTCTCTGATTTTTATTTCACCTCCTCGCATTGTTTAGGACAGGCATGAATTTCTTCGTCACCCGCAAGACCCTCGCGCTTTCTGTTTCTATTGCGGCGTTATTTGCCGCTGGTTGCAGCAGCATCATTCCTGAATCGAAAAAAATTGACTACAAGTCTGCGGGTAAGTTACCGCCGCTGGAAATTCCGCCGGATTTGACCCAACCCTCGCGTGACGAGCGCTACTCGGTTCCCGACATCAATACCAAGGGCTCAGCGACCTTCTCTGCCTATTCCAATGAGCGTGTTGGGGCCAAAAAGGGCACGGTTAATGCGGGCGCTCAAGAAGTGCTGCCTGAAGTGCAGAAAATGCGTTTGGAGCGTTCGGGTACGCAGCGCTGGTTAGTGGTTTCCGGCACACCGGAGGCCCTGTGGCCGACGCTGAAAGAGTTTTGGCAAGAAGTGGGTTTTTTGGTGAACATCGAGTCGCCCGAAACCGGCGTGATGGAAACCGACTGGGCAGAAAATCGCGCCAAACTGCCGCAAGATTTCATTCGCAATTCACTGGGCAAAATTTTCGACGATCTGTATTCCACCTCGGAGCGTGACAAGTTCCGCGTGCGTATCGAACGCGGCAGCGAACCGAATACCGTGGAAATTTATCTCAGCCATCGCGGCTTGTATGAAGTGTATGTCAATGAAGGCAAGAGTCAGACCCGTTGGCAGCCGCGTCCCTCTGATCCGGACCTCGAAGCCGAAATGCTGCGCCGCCTGATGGTGCGTTTGGGCTCCGACGAAGTTGCGGCGAAAACGCAGTTAGCCCAAGGTCAGCAAACCGAACGCGCCAAGTTGGCCAAGGATGGCAATGGCGCCGGGTCCTTGAGCGTTGATGAGGCCTTTGATCGCGCCTGGCGTCGTGTTGGTCTGGCGCTGGACCGCATCAACTTCACCGTAGAAGATCGTGACCGTGCGCAGGGGCTGTACTTCGTGCGCTACATTGATCCGGAAGCCGATGCAACGGGCAAGGATGCCGGTTTCCTGTCCAAGCTGATGTTCTGGCAGAGTAGCGACAAGAAAAAAACCGCCGAACAGGGCGAGCGTTTCCGCATCCTGGTCAAGGCTGCCGGTACCGGCACGACAGTGCAAGTGCTGACGCGTGAGGGCGGGGTCGATACGTCCGGCACGGGGCGCAAGATCCTTGGTTTGTTGCACGATGAATTGAAATAGGCCTAAAGACTGAAGTTAGCCCATTAACGGCGCTTTCATTGACTGAAAGCGCCGTTGCACAGCGACTGACTTTTGCCCACTCGCTTTTTGTCCAAGCCATAGTTAAGGCGGTCGATAGTCCATGCTTATAAATTGCGTTGCCTATCAAAATGGCACCAAGCTGAATGACATCACCGTCTCGGCCATCAGCGACTACGTTGAGCGCCCGGATTGTTTTGTCTGGGTTGCCCTGCGTGACGCCAGCCATGAAGAATTGGTCGAAATGCAGCAGGAGTTCAACCTGCATCCCTTGGCCGTCGAAGACGCCCATCACGGCCACCAGCGTCCCAAAATCGAAGAGTACGGCGATTCCGTCTTTGCCGTGCTGCATGTCGTTGAGCAACTGGCTGACGAAATCGTCGTGGGCGAAATCAACATCTTTGTCGGGCGCAATTACGTGCTGTCGGTACGCAATCGCACCCAGCATAGTTTGCTCGGCGTACGCGAGCGCTGCGAACGCGAGCCCGAGTTGCTCAGACAGGGCGCTGGATTTGTTTTCTACGCCATCATGGATGCGGTAGTGGATCGTTATTTCCCTGTCATCGATAGCATCGAGTCGGAGCTTGAAGCGATCGAAGACCGTATCTTTGCCAAAGGCTCAGCCAAACGCAATATCGAGCAGCTTTATGAGTTGAAGCATAAAGTGACCTTGGTCCGCCATGCCGTCGCGCCCCTCATGGAAGCGGTTGGCAAGTTGCACAGTGGTCGCGTGCCGACTGTATGCGCCAACAGCCAAGCGTATTTTCGTGATGTGTTCGACCATTTGGCGCGTATTAATACGACCATTGACTCCGTGCGTGAGACGATTGCGACAGCGATTCAAGTCAATCTTTCCATGGTAACGATTGAAGAGAGTGAAGTGAATAAGCGCTTGGCAGCGTGGGCCTCGATTTTCGGTGTGATCACCGCCTTTGCGGGAATTTGGGGGATGAATTTTCAACATATGCCGGAATTAGAGATGACCTATGCTTACCCGGTCGCCCTGAGCGTGATGTTAGGTGCGAGCCTTTGGCTGTATCGCCGTTTCAAAAAACTGGGTTGGTTATAGAAAAAATTTTAATTAAGGTGTGCGCAGGTGCAAAAGCTGTGGTTAAATTCGGGCCTTCGCTGCGGAGTGGTAGTTCAGTTGGTTAGAATACCGGCCTGTCACGCCGGGGGTCGCGG
>CAZFSH010000127.1:0-8245 GCA_964521935.1 uncultured Propionivibrio sp. | reverse complement strand
GGCGTAACCAAGCGCGACAAAAAGGTCGAGGAGACCAAGCCGCCGATGATCACCCACGCCAGCGGGGAATACAGCGGGCTAGCTTGGGTGGCAAGTGGCATCAGGCCGCCGATAGCGGTGAGCGAAGTCAGCAAGATCGGGAAGAAGCGGATTTCACCGGCTTGCTCAATGGCTTCGCGCAGTTCCATACCTTCTTCACGCAGTTGATTGGTGAAGTCGACCAGCAAAATCGAGTTTTTGATCTCAATGCCAATCAGGGCGATAAAACCAATCACGGCCATGAATGACAGGTTGTAGCCGGAGAAAAACAGCGCCAGGATGCCGCCAATAATGCCCAGCGGAATCACCCCCGCCACGATGATGGTGCTACGAAAGTCGCCAAACTCCAGCACCAGCACCGCAAAGATACCAAACAAGGCAACCAGTGCTGCCACTGACAGGCCGCCAAAGCTGTCTTCACGCGCTTCACGTTCGCCGGAGATATCAAAGCGGTATCCGGGTGGCAAGCTCACTTTATCGAGTAGCGCAACGACCTCATTGGTCAGCTTTTCGGTGTTGTAGCCACGGGTAACTTCCGCCGTCACCGTCACCACCCGCTGCCGCTTGTGTCGTGAAATCGAATTCGGTGCTGTCGATAACTGCGGGTCAATGAACTGGCGCAGGGGCAGCGCCTGACCCGCGACATTATTGACATACACCTGATCAAACACGTCGAGCTGCGGATGCCCTTCTTCCGGCATTGGCGCGCGCACGACAATCGGGCGCTCGTCGCCATCCGCCTCGCGGAAATTGCCCACGGTTTCACCGGCGACAGCCAAGCGTACCGTGCGATCGATATTGATTGAGGGCACCCCGTAAAGCGAAGCCTTGGTGGAGTCAATGGCTAGATCCAAATCCGTGCGCGACAAACGTAGTGGATTGTTAACGTCGCGCGTTCCCGGCACCGACTTGATGATCGTTTCGACGCGCCGGGCATAGTCAGTCAGCACATCCAGATCATCACCCATCACGCGAATGGCAATGGGCGCCGTCACTGGCGGCCCGTTTTCAAAACGCTTGAGAATGATCCGGGCATCCGGATACGCCGCAAACTCGCCGCGCAAGCTATCAAGAAACTGCGGGGTCTTGCGCGGATCAAATTCATGCAGTTCGGCATAAATATCCCCGACCGAGGCACGCGTACCGCGACGAAACACGTTGTAGTAGATCCGCGGATTCCCCTTACCGGCATTGCTAAATACGTATTTGACTTCCGGGTGCTTGAGCAGAGTTTGCTCGACAAAACGCACCGCCGCATCAGTGGCAGGCAAAGAGCTGCCTTCCGGCATGTCGATGTTAACCATGAACTGCGGTACGTCAGCCTGGGGAAATAGCGAGAACCCGATGTGGGGCACAAGGTAAAGCACGGCGATGAACAGTGCGCCAGCAATGCCCATGGTGCTCCGCGGATAGGTCAGCGCACGGTGCAGCAAGGGCCGGTAAAAAGACTGAATGCCACCCATGACCAGTTGTAGCAAGCGATTGCCATGAGATTCTTTTTCCGTCAGAACTCGACTGGCGAGAAACGGGATCATGGTGAGCGACACCAGCAGCGACGCCAATATCGTGTAGTTCACCGAGGCCGCGAGCGAGCGGATGAATTTGCCCGCGCCCTCCGGCAACATGAACAGTGGCAGAAAGGCAAAAAGCAGCGTTGCCGTACAGCCCAACACCGCCATCGTAATTTGCCGTGTGGCTTTGATCGCCGCCTCACTACGGCTGTAGCCCATGCGCAAAAAGCGCTCGATGTTCTCCGTCACCACAATCGAGTCATCGACCAACAGGCCCAGCGCCAGAACAAAACCGGCAATCGACAGTTGATTGAGCGAGAAGCCGGTGAAGTCGAGCATGGCAATACCAATCGCCATCGACAGCGGTATCGACACCATCACCACGCCCGCCGCGCGCAGCCCCAGCGGCAACAAGGTCACCAGGACCAAGCCGACAGCAATGAGCAAATCCAGGCCTAAACGCTCAAGACGCTTGGTGACATTACGCGACTGGTCAAACCCCAGCTCCAGGCGCATGTCCGGCGACAAGTGACTGCGAAATTCGTCGATCTCTTTCACCAGGCCATCACGCACCTTGAAAATGTTCATGGCATCTTTTTGCGAGACGCCAATGAAGATGGCACGTTGCCCGTTGTAGCGCGTGAGGTAGCTGGCTTCTTCGTAGTCCCACTTAACGGTCGCGACATCTTTCAGACGCACAATCTTGCCGCCACCCGCAGTAATGATGGTCTGTGCCACCTCATCGAGCGACTCATAACTGCCCGAAGTTTTGACATTAAAGCGGCGCGTGCCGATTTCCACTGCGCCACCGGGCACCAGCGTGTTTTCGCTTTTTAGGGTATCGACCACTTGTGTCAAGGGAATGCCAAATTGTGCGAGCTTGGCCAGATCCAGCGCCACCTGCACTTGTGGCCGCGGCAAACCGCTGACCTCGACGGTACGCACACCAAATGCCTGCTCAAGGCGATCCTGCAGATTTTCGGCGGTTTCACGCAACTCACGCGGTGAACTATTCGGACCGATCAGCGCCATGAGCAAAATATTCACCGTGCCCGGATTGGCTTTTTCAATCTCGAAAAGGGCCAGATCAGCTGGCAACTTGCTGCGTGCCGCATTCAGTTCGCGCAAGGCTTCGTCGTATTTCTTTTCGGCGTCTTTGCTCCAGTCGTATTCGACCGCCACACTGGCCATGCCATCGCCAGCAAAACTGCGAATTTCCTTAACGTCCGAGGTCAGATTCAGCGCATCTTCCAGTGGGTCGACCACCAAGCGCTCCATATCTTCCGGGTCGGCCCCCGGGTAGACCACATTGGTGATCACCACCGGAATAGGAAACACCGGGTCTTCCGCACGCGGAATGTTTTGCAGCGCATTCCAGCCCATGGCAATGAGCAGCAGAAACATCACCAGCGTGAACTGGAAGCGCTTAACCGCGAATTCGGTGATATTCATTTCAGTACACGCACGCTGTCGCCATCGTTCAGCCAGGCAGCCCCTTCGCTCACCACGGTGGCGTTGGCGGGCAAGCCAGCCACTATTTCGATGCTGCCATCATGCAGTTGGCTGGTCGCAACCTCAATCCGCTTCACCTTGCTAACGCCAGTAGCCGGCTCGCCGAGCTCAAGCAGAAACACATGCGCCTTGCCGCGATTGCCTTCGAGCACCGCCGACAAGGGCAAGGTGATAACGCGCTTGTTGGCCTGCGTCAGGAAGTCCAGCCGCGCCACCATACCGGAGACCAGACGCGGAGTGCCTGCGGGCAGACTGGCCTCGACTTCGATCGTCCCGGTACGCGCGTCACTGGCGGCGCCGATACGCGCTACTTTTGCCGCTATCGGTGACGCCTCCTTGCCTGCCGTATCCAGCGTGACCTGAACCAGATCGCCCACCTTGAGTTGCAGAGCGTCGCGTGCCGGCAAGCCGGCTTTGACCACCCAGCCACGGTCAAGACGCCCAAGAATCACCACCGGCTGACCGGCGGCTACCGTCTCACGGGCATCCGCACGCTTTTCCAGAATAACGCCTGCCGCCGGCGCGCTGATCACGGCCTGCTGACGATTAAACGTGGCGGCCGCCAAGGCCGCCTGCGCGACTTCCCGCTGGGCGCGCACATCTTGTTCGGCTTGCTGCGAAATCATGCCTTTGCCACGCAAGGACTCAGCCCGCGCCAGATCCCGTTCCGTCTTGGCCAGATTTTCTCGGGCTTGCGTCAGCTGCGCATCCAGATCAGTGGTCACCAGCGCGGCCAAGGCTTGGCCAGCGCTTACCGACTGCCCCGCCACCACCTTCAACTCAGCAATGATGCCCGGCGTCTTGAAGGCCAGCGGCGCTTCACTGGCCGCACGTACGAGACCCGTCGCCACGATAGTCGGGCCACCCGCACTTTCCGTGACATTCATGACACGCACCGGTTGCGCCAAGCTCGCAGCGGGTGGTGCCTCACGCCCACACGCGCAGAGTACCGTACTCAATACACCAACGACCAACAGGCCGGCAGTGCCTGGCAAACGAGACGACATCATGCAAAAACTCCAGTAATCAAATGGTCGCGCTAAATAATTTCGCGGCGACCAGCAAGCAGAAAATCAGGCAAAAAAAATCCCTGTCAGTGTCGGGTTGTGCGCTGAATCCCAGGCAAACCCGCAACCGCAGGGATAGTTGAAAAGCCGCGCTTTACTTTTTGGCGGCGGGCTTTTTTGCAGCAGGCTTGGCTGCCGCTTTGGCAGCGGGCTTTGCGGCAGGTTTGGTAGCGGCCTTGGGGGCAGATTTCGGGGCAGCCTTGGCAGCTGGCTTGGCGGCTGGCTTAGCTGCCGGTTTCTTTGCCGCAGGCTTGGCCGCGGCTTTGGCAGCGGGCTTTTTGGCGACCAACTTCTTGGCGGCTTCGATTTTGCCTTGTGCAGCGGCTTTCAGTGCGGCGCCTGCAGAAAACTTGGGCACAGTCATTGCTGGAATTTTCAGCGGAGCGCCCGTCTTCGGGTTCTTGCCGGTACGCGCTTTGCGCTTGGTCGATTTGAAGGTACCAAAACCAATAAGGCCTACCGAGTCGCCTTTGGCGATGGCGCGCTTGATGGTGTCGAGAATAGCTTCCAGCGCACGCTGCGCGTCGGCTTTGGTAATGTCAGCGAGTTCAGAAACTTTTTCGAGCAATTCTTGCTTGTTCATGTTGCACTGTCTCCCATATTGAGTATGCAGGAAATGTCTGCTCTTTGATTGTAGTCAAATCGTCATGCTGTGCAATCGCTATATGTAGCGATTGTGGTATCGCCAAGCGCACCGTTGTTGCAGCGAAGGAACAAGGGCGCCCCGATTCTCTCGCCCTATGTTCTTGCCCGATGCCCGAAGCGGCTTTTGGGGGTTCAGTCTACATCCCATGTTGCAGCGCGACTAATCTTCATTCCAGTATCTGATGTTCACTGACATCTGTACTGTCTCCTCCAGGAGGGTTTCACCCTCCCTTCACCTCCAGGGCTTGCCCTGGAGGTCTTTTTTTATCTACTTTACCTTGCTCAGCGTATTTGGCAGCCAGCCCAAGGTTTTGGCATGCAAGCTCTGCACGTACAGCCGGTCGGCGGTTTCGGTCACAGCCGTCGTTTCGGGATAAGCACCGGACGGGTCCTGCAGATCGGCAACAATCTTGCCGTCTTCGGTAAACGCCAGCACGTGGCCGTAGACCTTGGGTATAGGCCACAAAGCCTTGGGCAAACGCAAAAGCAGTGCGCGCAGGAATGGTTGCGTGGACAGTTTGTCGATCGCGCCACTGCGCGGTTTGGCAAAGCCCAGCCAGATACGCCCATCACGGCCACGCATGAGGTTGTCGGGGAAACCGGGCAAGTTATCAAACAGCAGGCGTGCCTGGGCTCCGTCAACCGGGGCGCCATTCGCCAGATTCAGATCTGTCGCACTGAGCGCGATTTTCCACACCCGGTATTTGCCGGTTTCATTGACGAACACATGCTGCTCATCAGCACTAAGTGCGACGCCATTGGCAAAACTGAGGCCATGCGCAAGCTGGCGCGTCATCCGCGTTGCCGGGTCATATTCGAGAATGCGCCCTGTCGCCGACTGCTCCAGGATGTCAAGAAAACTCGCGGCAAACGTCCCGCCCCATTGCGCTGGAGAAAAGCGCGTGGACGCATCACTAAAGTAAAGTTTTCCGGATTTCGCCACGACCACGGCGTCGGCATAACGAATCGGATCATCGCCCAGATGATCTGTCAGCACGCTCACCTGCCGATCTGGCGAAATCGCCAGTAAGCCTTTGTAGGCATCCGCGGCAATCAGATTGCCGGCACGATCAAAATCGAAACCCAGTACACGCCCACCGGTGTTGGCAAAGACCTCCTGCGCACTGCCATCGGCGTTCATGCGCAAAATGTTTCCCGACAAGACCGTTGTGTACAGCTTGCCATCGGGACCAAACGCGATGTGTTCTGGCCCCTCTTCCCCGTTCAAGTCAATGGTTTGCAGACCAGCGAGGCGAGTGTTAGGCACAAAATCACCCTGATAGCCATTGAACGTTGGCGCCTGCCAGCTCAGGGGCGCAATAGGCACTGGCCAAAAGGCCAGATACAGCAGACCTACTGCGGCGCCTAATGAAGCGATCAGGGTGACGCTCCGTGACAGCCGCCGCATGCTCATCAACCGCCGGCGCCGCTAAACCGTTTTTCGATTTCTTCAGCCGAGATGTAGCCAGGCGATCGTTCGCCGTTGCCAAACATCAAATGCGGCGTACCGCTGATGCGTAGTTTGCGCCCAAGCTCGGACGATGCCTCAAGGCCGGCAAGATCACAAGACTCCGGTGCGCTGCCCACCGACTTGCCATTGATCATCCAGTCGTTCCATGCTTTCACACGATCAGCCGAGCACCAGATGGCTTTCGATTTCTCCAGAGAATCTTCACCCAGCACCGGGTAGAGAAAGGTGTATAGCGTCATGTTTTTGACCTTCTGCAGGTCTTTGGCGAGTTTTTTGCAATACCCACAGTTCGGGTCTTCAAACGTCACCAGCACATTCTTGCCGTTGCCACGCACCTGCTTCAGCGCCAGATCAAGCGGCAACAAGGAAAACTGCCGCTCCGAGGTGAGATTGCGACCGCTTTTCACGTCGATGAGATTGCCGATAAACACATATTTCCCGCTGTCATCGGCGTAGAAAATTTGTCCGCCGACAACCGCCTCCCACAAGCCACTGACAGGTGATTTCGCCAGCTTATCTACCTTGCCCACCTTGCCTTCGAGCGATTTACGCACATCGGCTTCACCGGCCTGTGCCAGTGAGGAAAGCAGACTTGCACCACTAATTGCCACAACGGCGGCCAGCGTGAGAAACTTTTTCATTACAACTCCTGATGGGAAAAGGTATAGCGATCGATGCATTAAGACGCGAGCGCATAGCGCACCAGCATGTCTTTGATCACCGGCAATCGATTGGTCAGGCTCATGCCCATGTTACGCAAGACTGGCCACGGCGACATCGGGTCGCGCGGCTCACGGAACAAACGGTGCAAGGTGTCCGTGACCGTTTGCAATGCAATGACTTCTTCCTTGCGTGCGCGTTCATGACGACGCAGCAGCTGCATGCTGCCGCAGTCAATGTGCGCGGGACAGGTACGCAAGATCTCGGCTAAGGACGCCGCATCCTGAAAACCCAGGTTGATGCCGTGGCCGGACAAGGGGTGAATGGCGTGAGCGGCATCCCCGATCAAGGCCAAACGTGGCTGCACGGTCGCCGCCGCGCGCATCAGGCGCAAAGGGAAACCCGCAGGGGCGCCCAACAGCGCTAAGTCTCCCAGACAACTCTGCCCGGCCACTTGCACTTCACGCACAAAGTCGTCAGGCGGCATGGCCAATAGCGCACGACCTTGCTCGGTGGCAATGGACCACACCATGGAGATACGATTGCCCGGCAAGGGCAGCCAGGCGAGCACGTCATCACCACGGAACCACTGATACGCCGTGCCACAGTGGCTGACTTTTGTTTCGAAATTGGCGACAACGCCGAGTTGGTTATACGGCCGCTCGGCGCTGCTGATACCGACTGCCTTGCGCGTCCAGGAGTCCGCGCCGTCGGCGGCAACGATGAGGCGGCTCTCAATCACGCGGCCGTCGTCAAGCGTCAGGCGTGCGCTGTCCGGCAGTATCTCCAGTGATTGTGGGTGTGCCGGGCAAAGTATCTCCAGGTTCGCTTGCCGTTTGGCCGACTCCCACAGCTCGGCTTGCATGAGCGAAGCTTCGCAAATCCACGCTAACTCACTGACACCGCTATCGTAGGCAGAAAACTCCAAGTGGCCCGTCGCATCGCCGCGAATATCCATGCGCTCAACGGCTTGCATACGAGCCGCATCCAGGTGTGGCCAGATGCCAATGTCACCAAGAAATTTGGCATTGGTCGGGCTGATGGCGTAAATGCGCGCATCCCAGCCGTCGGGACGCGTCGGCGCTCGCCCTTCAATCAGCGCTACCCGTAAATTCGACGTGCGCAGGGCAACGGCTAACGCCGCTCCTGCCAAGCCGCCACCAACGATTGTCACATCAACTTGCATGCGCCATTGTCGCCCAGCACGACGTGGCTTGACAAGGGCACCCGGCAAAAAGGATAATCCCGCCCCTGCATTGAAGGGGTGATGTAGCTCAGCCGGTTAGAGCATCGGATTCATAATCCGGGGGTCGGTGGTTCAAGTCCACTCATCACCACCA
>CAZFSH010000126.1:3315-8269 GCA_964521935.1 uncultured Propionivibrio sp. | reverse complement strand
GTACGCACCAGGTGATGAAACTGCGTTTCAATGGCGGCCAGATCAGCGAAGATGTCGGCATGGTCAAACTCCAGATTATTCAGAATGGCGGTGCGCGGCCGGTAGTGCACAAATTTCGAACGTTTGTCGCAAAACGCCGTGTCATATTCATCCGCTTCGATCACAAAAAATGGCGACTGCTCACGCGGCGTCAGACGAGCAGAAACGCCCAAGCCTTGCGGCACCCCACCGACTAGGAAGGACGGTTTAAGCTTGGCCTCTTCCAAAATCCAGGTCAGCAAGGAGGTGGTCGTGGTTTTGCCATGCGTCCCGGCCACGGCCAGCACCCAGCGGTCTTGCAAAATATGGTCGGCAAGCCACTGCGGGCCGGAGGTGTAGGGCAAATTGCGGTCGAGAATCGCCTCCAGCAAAGGGTTGCCGCGCGAGACCGCATTGCCCACCACAAACAAATCGGGCGCCAGCGAAATCTGGGCTACGTCGTAACCCGATATCAGATCAATCCCCTGCTCTTCAAGCTGGGTGCTCATGGGTGGATACACGTTGGCATCGCAACCGGTTACGCGATGACCGGCAGCACGTGCCAGCAGGGCAATCCCGCCCATGAAGGTACCGCAAATGCCAAGAATATGAATATGCATGGAAAGAGTGCCGATTTACGGCGCTGTACGCGAAGGACAATGGGTAAGATTGTAGCGTTCGCTGCCTCGGCCAATAACCGAAAAAGCACCCCGCTGTCTTCAGGTGATGCCATGACCCGACGCAAGCCCGATTCCGCCCCACGCACCTCCGCCAGTCATTTGCGCCGAACCATTGCCGCCGCTGCAGCCCGCCTGATGGCCGAAGACGGCATGCCCGACTACGGCAGCGCCAAGCGCAAGGCGGCCAAACAACTGGGCGTCAGCGACAGCGACGCGCTGCCGACCAACGACGAAATCGAGAGCGAGCTGCGCGAGTATCAGGCACTGTTTCAGGATGAAGAACATCACGCCACGCTGCGCATGCTGCGCAGCGCCGCACTCGACGTGATGCAGTTTCTTATCGACTTTCGCCCCTGCCTGACCGGGCAGGTGCTCGATGGCACGGCCGGGCGCTTTAGCCACATTGAACTGGAGCTGTTTGCCGACAGCAGCAAAGATGTCGAGATATTCCTGCTCTCCCACGATATTGACTATGCCATCGACGAAGTCCCACGCCGGGGGCCGGAATCTCCCGAAGCGCGCCTGCGTATGGAATGGGAGGACGTGGAAGTGCACATTCTGGTGTACCCGGTCACCGCCGAGCGCTCGATACCGCGCAATGCCCATAGCGGCCGCAGCCGGCAGCGGGCACGTCTGGCCGCCGTCGCCGAACTACTGACAGCAGAGCCATGAAAAAACGCTTCGTTATTCTGGGCGCACTACTGCTGGCTGGGGCAATCGGTGCTTATGTTGCGGATACCATGATGCCGCAGAAAGCCGCCACGACAACGACCGAAACGTCCCCGTCAGCCTCAGCGCCAACCGTCGACTTTCTCGCCATTACCCTTCCCGATGCGTCAGGCCAGATGCAGGCCGTCCAGCAATGGCAAGGCAAAGTGTTGGTGCTCAATTACTGGGCCACCTGGTGCCCTCCCTGCCGCCAGGAAATGCCCATGTTCTCGACCCTGCACGAGCGCTACGCCGCGCAGGGTGTGCAGTTCGTTGGCCTCAGTATCGACACCGCTGACAAGGTAACGGAGTTCCAGAAAACCAACCCGGTGGCTTACCCGCTCTTGATCGCGCCGATGAATGCGCTGGAGCCAACCGCCGCGCTGGGTAACGAAACACAAGGTTTGCCCTTCACTGTTGTGCTTGATCGGAATGGGCACATTGCCGCTACCAAGCTGGGGCGATTTTCTGAAAGCGACCTGGAGCGCCTGATCAAGCAATTGATCTAGGCTGGTAATTACGGCAAACTCGCTGCCATGAGCAAAGATACGAAAAAAACAACGCAGTCGCGTGACAAAGCGAAAGCACAAAGCGCTAAGCCACAAGGCGCCGAGCCACAGAACGGTGTCAGCACCGACATTCTGGTCTTGCACGGGCCCAACCTGAACCTGCTGGGCACGCGCGAGCCGGCGATCTACGGCAGCGATACGCTTGCCAGCATCCACAACGCCATGGCGACACAAGCGCACGCGGCGGGCAAGCATCTGGAGAGCTTCCAGAGCAATCATGAAGGCGAACTGATTGACCGCGTGCAATCCGCGCGTGATCAAGGGGT
Source organism: uncultured Propionivibrio sp. (assembly GCA_964521935.1). Lineage (GTDB taxonomy): Bacteria > Pseudomonadota > Gammaproteobacteria > Burkholderiales > Rhodocyclaceae > JADJEF01. Next base: position 6,028 of record CAZFSH010000126.1, on the reverse strand, counting down.
GCGCTTCATCATCATCAACCCCGGTGGTTACACCCACACCAGCGTAGCGCTGCGCGACGCCTTTGCGGCAGTGGCGATTCCCTTTATCGAAGTGCATCTGTCCAACGTGCATGCGCGCGAGCCGTTCCGCAAGCATTCCTACTTCTCCGACATTGCTGTCGGGGTGATTGCCGGGCTGGGTGCACAAGGTTATCTGCTGGCACTTGACGCCGCGCTCACGCGCATTGCCCGGTAGTCGTTATGTGGATTTCTGTTGCCATCGAAACGGTGGCCGAGCGTGCTGACGCGCTCTCTGATGCGCTACTGGATGCCGGCGCCATTTCCGCCAGCGTCGAAGACGCCCACGCCGGCACCGAGCTGGAAACACCCCAGTTTGGCGAGCCAGGTAGCCCGACCACGCCCTTGTGGGACAAAAGCCGCGTTGTCGCCCTGTTCGAGCCAGCAGACGATCTCGATGCGCGCATTGCCGCCGCGGCGCAGAGTGTTGGGGTGCACGAGCTTGGCCCGATCAGCAAGGAAACTGTGGCCGAGCAGGACTGGGTACGCCTGACGCAGTCGCAGTTTGATCCGATACGCATCACCGACACGCTATGGATCGTGCCCTCCTGGCACGACGCGCCCGATGCCAACGCCATCAATCTGGTGCTCGACCCCGGCCTGGCTTTTGGTACCGGCTCCCATCCCACCACCTTTCTCTGCCTGCAATGGCTAACTGAGCGGGTGCGCGGCGGCGAAAGCGTGCTCGACTACGGTTGCGGCTCCGGCATTCTGGCCATTGCCGCCAAGCGCTTGGGCGCCGGGGCGGTGCTCGGCGTCGATATTGACGACAATGCCATCATCGCCGCACGTGACAACGCCACGGTCAATCGCGTCGATATCCGCTTGCAGCATTCGCGCGAGCCGCTCGACGCGCGCTACGACATTGTCGTCGCCAATATCCTGACCAACCCCTTGTGCGTACTCGCCCCTTCGTTGAGCAGCCGCGTCGCGCCCGGTGGTCGACTGGTGCTCTCCGGCGTGCTCGCCACGCAGGCCGAGCAAGTCATCGCCGCGTACGCGGATGGCGCGCGACCGATTGCCCTGCAGGTGGGGGCCGAACATGACGGCTGGGTACGTCTGGAAGGCACTGCCACCGAATGCTGACGCGCTGCCCGGCCTGCGAAACGACCTTTCGCGTTAGCTCCGAACAGCTCAAAGCACGGCAGGGCAAGGTGCGCTGCGGCGAATGCCAAGCCGTGTTCAACGCGCTCGACTCGCTGGTGGAAGAGTTTGTACTCAACGCCACCAGTGAGGACGACAAACTCACCACTGAAGCGAGCGCAGAGGCGACCACCGCAGCGGCGACAGAAGCGGCCGCTGACGCAAGCCCGCATGCCGCACCCGACCAAACAGACGCCGTCCCACAGGAGCTGACTTTTGCCGAGGACGTCAGCGAGCCCATCGCTGACGCTGAACCAGCAGCCGAACCCACTGCTGAACCGATCGTCGAACATATGGTCGCCCCCACCGCGGAGAGCGACGCAATACTGCTGCCAGACGCACCCTCCCCACCGCCGGAAATTGAGCGACCACCGGAACTGCCACCGACAATCGGTTTGTCCGACGACGCTCTGGCCGCCCCAAGCATCCAAGCCTTCACCGCCCCATCGGTCAGCCCCCCCCCCGCCACACGCACCGACGACACTGACCACGCCGCCCGGGATTTCCTCGCCGACCTGCACGTCACAGATACACACCAAGGCTGGAGCGCCTGGCTCTGGGCGAGCGGCATCATTATCGCGATTGCCTTGCTGCTGCTACAAGGCCTCATCCACTTCCGTGTCGATATCGCTACCTATGCGCCCACGACACGGCCGCTATTCGTCAGCGTCTGCTCGCTACTGGGCTGCAAGGTTGAGTTGCCGCGCAAGATCGAGCAATTAAGCATTGAAAGCTCCGATCTGCACCCTGATCCGGCACACCCGGGTCAAAGTGGCCGTCTGGGCTTGCAAATCAGCTTGCGCAATCGCGCGCCCTTCGCACAAACCTGGCCGCATATCGAGCTGACACTCACTGACCTGAACGACCGCATCGTCGTCCGGCGCATGCTCGCCGCCGAAGACTATCTCATCAGCCAGGCGCCAACCCCGGCGAAACTGGCGCAAGGCATCGCCGCCAAGCAAGACGTGGCGATCGAACTCTCGCTCGATATCGGCGAACTCACGGCAAGCGGTTATCGCCTATACCTGTTCTATCCCTGATTTTCACTTCCGAAAGTTTCCTTCATGAAAACCCTGATCTGCGGCTCGATGGCCTTTGACACCATCATGGTGTTTAACGACCAGTTCAAAAACCACATCCTGCCCGACAAGCTGCACATTCTGAATGTGTCGTTTTTCGTGCCGGACATGCGTCGTGAATTCGGCGGTTGCGCGGGCAACATTGCCTACAACCTCCAGTTACTTGGCGGCGAGCCACTGATCATGGCCACTGTTGGCGAAGATTTTGCCCCCTACCAGCGACGACTCGATGAGCTGGGCTTGCCGGCAGTACACGTGCGCGAAGTGCCCAAAACCTTCACCGCACAAGCCTTCATCACGACGGACAAGGACGACAACCAGATCACCGCTTTCCATCCCGGTGCCATGATGCAGTCGCACTTGAACAAAGTCAGCGACGCCTCGGGCGTGGGCCTGGGCATCGTTTCACCGGACGGCCGCGACGGCATGATCGA
>CAZFSH010000126.1:0-3305 GCA_964521935.1 uncultured Propionivibrio sp. | reverse complement strand
CCCCTTCATGTTTGATCCGGGTCAGGGCCTGCCCTTGTTCGATGGCAAAGACGTGCAAGACGTCGTCGACATCGCCGACTACTGCACCGTCAACGACTACGAAGCCGAGTTGCTCTGCGAACGCACCGGTGAATCGCTAGAAAAATTGGCAACAAAAGTTAAGGCGCTCATCGTCACGCGCGGCGGCGATGGCTCGCACATTTACGCCGATGGCCAGTGTCTACACATCCCCGCGGCCAAACCGGAAAGCCTGATCGACCCCACCGGCTGTGGCGACGCCTATCGCTCCGGCCTGCTCTATGGCATCGCCCAAGGCTGGGACTGGGAACGTACCGGCCGCCTGGCCTCGCTCATGGGTGCGATCAAGATCGCCCACCGTGGCGGACAGAATCATTTGCTTACACGCACCGAGATCGCCGAGCGCTATGCTGAAGCCTTCGGGACTCGTCCCTGGTAAGCAAGGAGCCGCACCATGAAATCCACCCGCACCCTGTCGGTTTTACTCACCGCGTTGTTGGCCAGCGTTGTCGTCGGCTGCGCCAGCAGCCCTTCTGGTAGCAGCTACTCACGCAGCCAGACGCGCGGCGAAATGCTGGTGCGCATGGGCGTGGTCGAAGCCGTACGCGAAGTGCAGATTGAAGGCGAGAAATCCGGCATCGGCACGGCCACCGGCGCCGTCGTCGGTGGCGTAGCGGGTAGCCGCGCAGCAGGTGGCAAGGGTGGCTCGACCATCGGCGCCGTTATCGGCGCCGTCGCGGGTGGTTTGGCCGGGCAAGCACTGGAACAAACCACCACCAAGAAGAACGGCGTAGAAATCACTGTGAAGCTCGATAGTGGGCAGCTCATTGCCATTACGCAGGAAGCCGACGAGCGCTTTATTGTCGGTGATCGCGTACGTATTCTGTCGGGCCAAGGCGTTACCCGGGTTGCCCGATAGGCGCTCCTAGCGCCCCAAATAGCGCTTCTCCAGCACGTGAAATTCGTTGCTGCGCTTGAAGGCGCTGAGCGCTGCATCAAAGTCGCCGATCAAACCGAGCGCCTTGCCTGCTTTCGGAAACGTGATGTAGGCAGGCGTAACGTTAAGCGGCGGGCTAAGTAGCTCGGCGTCGGCCAATCGGCCTAGCCGATTCAGTTCGTACACCGCCGTGAGGCTATTTTCGATGGCCGCATCAAACCGGCCTGCGAACAACATGCGCATGACCAGTTCCGACGAGTTCGCCAGTTCAATCCGCGCCCAGGACGCGCGGCGCAAGCTTTCAAAATGCTGATCAACCGCCTTGTCGCGGTAGAGGCCGATCGTGTGCGCGCGCATAAAGCTCTCCAGAACACCGTTGTACTGAATGCCGCTACCGCGCTTCACAACCAGGACATTTTCCTGGCTGAGAACAGGCACCTTGGGAAATACCATATAGCTGGCGTAATCGTCACGATCGAGAACGGTCAACACCACATCGCATTCGCCCTGCTTGGCATCCTCGACGACACGCAGCCACGGGGAATAAAAAAACTCCAGCTGCCAATGCAGCTTGCTCGCCACCGCCTCCAGTATCTTGACCGCAAAGCCATCGGGCTTGCCATCGGTCAGCATGGTTTGAGGCGGCAAAGGCAAACTGCATGCTCGTATCCGTGTGGCGCTTGGCAGCTTTTCAGCCGCCAGAGTGAGGGGCGACATCGCCAGGGCACCACACACAAACGCGCAACCAAGCACGGAACTAAGCAAACCTTGCACAACGCGCAGCAACATAGTTTTCTCCGGAAATCACATTAACAACACGGCACTCAGCACTCGGCCACGGCTCAAGTCGCGCCGTGCCACGGCGGCTGACTTTTCAAGGCTCAAGTTTTTATGCCAGCGGTCGATAATAGCAGCATGGACACCACCGCTATCGCCTCAATGGCTACCGAAATGATGACCCAACGCACCATGCAGGCCGCGCAGATTGCGGTGCTTAAAAAAGCGATGGATCTGGAAGGTGCAGGCGCGTTGCAACTCGTTCAGGCCGTCAGCAACCCGCCGCATCTGGGTAACTCGGTCGATATTCGCGTTTAGGCTATCCCGCGGTCAGCGTGCCGCGCGCTGAGTTTGGTTGCGCTTCGGTTATTGATCGCTTAATCCCAGCCACTGGGTGTGGCGTAAGCGCGTGTGGGCTGCTTGAAAATACGCCGGTCTTCCAAACGCACCGCCGTCAGCGCCCCACCCCATAACGCACCGGTATCGATGGCCAGCAGGTCTGGGCGCTCGAGCAAGCCCAAGCCAGACCAGTGGCCACACACGACCGTGTGGTCCAGGTGCTGGCGCCCGCCAGCTTCAAACCACGGGAAACAATTCGCCGGACCTTGCGCCGGCGGCGATTTCGCGCCCGGCGCACGGAACTCCATAGCGCCTTCACGCGTCAGATAGCGCATACGGGTCATGGCATTCACAATGACACGCAGACGGTCCCAACCCGTAAGCTGCTCGGACCACCGCACTGGCTCCGAGCCCCACATGTGGGCGAGAAAGTCTGCATAATTTTTTGCCTGCAAGGCTGCCGACACTTCGCCAGATAGCGCCTCGGCCTGCGGTGCAGTCCATTCCGGCAACAAGCCGGCGTGGACTAGCAGCCAGTCTTCGCTACCGATTCGCTCGCGGTAACACAAGGGTTGTGCGCGCAGCCAGTCGATCAATTCGTTACGATCTTTGGCGTGCAAAATCGGCCCTAAGGTGTCTTCCCGATTCGCCTTGCCATAACCGGCGCTTTGCATCACCAGATGCAAATCGTGATTGCCCAGCACCACCGTCGCTGCAGCGCCCAGTGATTTGACGAAGCGCAAGGTCTCTAATGATTGCGGCCCGCGATTGACCAGATCACCAACAAACCAGAGCCGGTCAGCGCTCGGATCAAAGGCAATTCCCTCCAGTAGCCGCTGCAATGGGTCCAGACAGCCTTGCAGGTCGCCAATGGCGTAAGTCGCCATTACTGTGGCGTGGCCCAGAAGCGATCAACATCCTTGATGCCCCAGGTCGCCGCATCTTCACGGCCGGTGATTTTCTCCGGGCCAGGGCGGGCGAGATCAATGATCTCAGGCGCCACGTAGGTTTTCGATTTGGTCGAGAAAAACGCTTTCACCTTGGGCGCCAGCAAGGATTTTTCCGACTGCTCAATCACCACCGCCAAGCGCCCAGAGGTCAGCTTGACCAGCGAGCCGGTCGGGTAAATGCCGATACTTTTGACGAAAGCCTGAAAAACGCGCTCGTCAAAGTGGCCCTTGCACCACTCGCTCATTTTGCGGATCGATTCCGCCGGGTCCCAGCCACTCTTGTA
>CAZFSH010000125.1:0-8293 GCA_964521935.1 uncultured Propionivibrio sp. | reverse complement strand
AAGGCTTTGGGCGGTGCGGCTTCATCGACAAAATGAAAGCCGGTCTGTCCGGTTTCGCGTACGATAGCCTCAATGCGATCAACCAGCAGCGCGGCATTGGCCGTTTCATAACGGCTGATGTAATCGAGGCTGATATCGCAGAAGCTGCACTTTTTCCAGTAGCAGCCATGGGCGACCGTCAGCTTGTTCCAGCGCCCGTCTGACCAGAGCCGGTGCATGGGATTGAGCATATCCAGAAGCGACAAATACTGATCATTCGGTAAGCCGTCGTAGGTTGGTGTCCCCACCTCGGCGAAAGGAATATCCGGTTCCCCGCCTTTCATATAGCGCACCACGCCATCGCGACACACAAAGCTGCGCTGCAAGTTCAAGGCAGGGCGCTGCCCTTGCAAGTACTCAAGAATTGCCAGCACCGGCAATTCGCCATCGTCCAGCGTAACGTAATCAAAGTAATCGAACACGCGCGGTTCCGCTAGCTCGCGCAACTCAGTATTCACATAACCGCCGCCCAGCACCGTGACCACCTCGGGACGCAAACGCTTGATCGTCTGGGCAATACGAAAGGCCGCATAAACCGTACCCGGAAAGGGCACGGAGAGCAGCACCACATTCGGGGTATGGCGCATCAGGGCGGCTTCAGTCAGCTCACCCAGGGTCTGATCAATCAGATTTGGCGGTGCGGCCAGCGCCTTGGCGAGTGGCTCAAAACTAGCCTGACTTTGCGCCAGTGACTCGGCGTAGCGCACAAACTCAAAGCGCCCATCAACGGCATCGCGCAGCACATCGGCCAAATCATTGAGGTACAAGGTAGCAAAGTGGCGCGCTCGATCGTGCGTGCCCAGCATGCCAAATGCCCACCCCAATGGATCACCGCCCTCATCATCGAGATACACGTCCAAAGCATGAAATCGTGGCCCTTCCGGAAGGTAGCGGCGACTAACGATGCGATGAGCGAGCGTTGGGTCGCGCCCTTGTAAAAAGCCGATCACGGCGTCAATGGTGTTGCAGTAGCGATCGTACTGAGCGACAAACGAGCACAACGATGCCGGTGCTTTCTTTTTTCCCCCAGCCTCCCTCGCTGCCACCAAGCCGCCCTTCGCGCCGGCGAACTGAGCCATTTTTTGCTCCGCCAACGGCAATACCGAGACCAACCCCTTAGCAGAAAGCAAACGCAGCACAAGTTGCAGAGCCAGATCTTCCTGCACGGCGTCAACGCCGCGTGCACGTAAAAAACCGGTGAGATAAGCGGTGGACGGATAGGGTGTATTCAATTGCGTCATCGGTGCGATAACACTCAACACACGACACGCCTGAGGCAAAGAGGTCATAGATACGGTCAGACGGCTACGAGAACAAGAGCAACTGACATCGCCAAATCAATCAGCCGCGGTTTCGACACCGTCGCGACCATTTTGTTTGGCACTAGTCAGCGCGGCGTCGGCCCGCGCGAGCAACTGATCCAGCGTAGTCCCCGCACGGTACCTAGCCAAGCCGCAGCTGAGAGTCAGCAGTTGCGCCCCCTCTGCGGGACCAATCTGGCAAGCGGCCACACGCTCACGTAAGCGCTCGGCAATAAACAAGCATTCATCGAGTTCGGTACGTGTCAGGATGATGGCAAAACAATCGTTCTCCAGTCGCGCCAGCATATCTTGCGCACGCAAGACATCTGCCAACTGCTGGCCAATGGTACGCAGCGCGTTATCGCGTTCATTCGTTGTGACCAGGGATGCAAACTGCATAAAGCGATCAACATCGGCAAGCAGCAACACAGCAGTCTTCCCGTCACGTTCACTACGCTGCAAAACGCGCGGAATGGTATTCATGAACCAGCGCCGGTTGTGCAGTCCGGTCACGCTATCAATGCTCGACACCTCCTCAAACTGCAAACTTTTGGCCTGCGTTTCAACCAGCGTCAAATTGCTCGCGCGCACCCGGCCAGAAAGTATGACCAGTAAATTACGTGCCACGGCATGCGAGCGCTCAACCAATGCCCACAGCACCGCATGAGGCATCACCAACAGCCGGCTGTGGACGCGGCTAACGACCCAAGCCGACACTGGCTGGCCATCCACCAAGGACATTTCACCGGCACAATCCCCCACACCCAACTCGGTTTGCGCTGGCAAATGCACGGCATCCAGATGGACACTCAGGACACCGTCGAGCAAAATAAAAATCCGCTGATTAGCCAGACCCGGTTGCAACAAGGTAGTTCCCGCGGGAACCTGCACCATCTCGCACGCCGGCAAATGCGGTGTCAGGCTACCCAAAGGCATCCCGCGCAACAGCGGCGCCGCTTCGAGGGCATGGTAATCCGATGCGGACAGATCCATAAAAAAATTTCCACAGTAATCAGCGCATCAGCTTACTCAAAAGTGCCTCGATTGTGGCGGTGGCTTTGGGTCAGTCGCCATACTGGCAACGCACACGTCATCTGCACGGCTAACACTGATAAAGCAAATTACCGTGATGCGCTAGAGAGTCCGTTGTCCACAATGGAGTGCCGCACCTACTTTCACGCACCGGCTTAGCTAGAATCGCCGCCGAAACTCTTGGTGCTGCAATGCAGCAAAGCGCACCAGTAGATTCGCAATTTGATCTGATTGCACTGTTAACCCTCGATTATCTTAAGGAAAATCATGAAAAAATCACTACTCGTTGTCGCCCTGTTGGCTGTTGCCGTTGCTGCTTGTGGCAAAAAAGAAGAAGTTGCTGCTCCCGCTGCGGCTCCGGCAGCTGCGGCTCCCGCTGCTGCCCCGGCTGCTCCTGCTGAAGCCGCCGCTCCCGCTGCTGCTCCGGCCGCTCCCGCTGCCCCGGCTGCTGAAGAAAAGAAGCAGTAATCAACATCCCCCGGGTTTCCGGGGTGTTGATGCCCCAAAGCCAGTTCCCTTACGGGTTCTGGCTTTTTTATTGGGTCAAGAAATCACTATGCCGAAAGATATGGCTCACGCCCCACGGCTAGATGGCACCATTGTCGCCATGGTTACCATGATCACCACGGCCAAGCCAAATGAAAAACGCCGTACGGCAATAACCGTACGGCGTTTAGGCAGCGCGCAGCGTCGCTTAGTGCTTGCCGCGCAAGCGCTCGCCAACCAGGAAGGCGGCCAGTGAAGGCAGCAACAGGATGGCGCCAAACATATTCACCAAGAACATAAAGGCTAGCAGCAAGCCCATGTCGGCTTGGAACTTGAGTGCCGAGAACATCCAGGTCATCACCGAGATGGTCATGGTGACCGCGGTAAATACCGATGCAGTACCTCGCTGCTTAAGCGCGGAGACAAAGGCATCGCGCAGCGACATACCTGTTTCAGAGATCTCGTGTTTCATACGCTCAAACAGGTAGATACCGTAGTCCACCCCGACACCGACGCCCAACGCGACTACCGGCAGGGTATTGACCTTCAAACCGATATCCAGCGTTGCCATCACGGCGTTACAGAGAATGGTGACCAAGCCAAGCGGCAAAATAATGCACAAGGTAACCATGATGGAGCGGAACTCGATCACGCAGAGGATGGAAACGGACAAGAACAAGGCCAGGTTCACCCACTTGTCAGCGGCATGTACGGCTTCGTTGGTCGCTGCCATCACGCCGACGTTACCCGAGGCCAAGCGGAACTTGAACTCGTCGGTATCGTTCTTTTCCTTGAACAGCTTGATCTGGTCCATGATGGCGGTGATGGTTGTCGCCTGGTGATCGCTGGTGAAAATATTCACCGGCAGTGACGAACACGTCGAATTCATGAACTCCGGACCAAAACGCGTGGCAAAGCTGGTGCCCTGGGCAATCTGCGCCGTTTCTTCCGGCAAGGTGCGCCACTTGATCGCGGTTTCTGCGTAGTTTTGCGTCGCCAGTTTGACGAAGCCGGCAATGCTGCGCACCGTAGCGACGCCATCAACCTGACGAATCGCCAGTTCGAAGTCTTCCAGCTTGTCCATCACCTCGCGCTGCACGCAAGGCGACTCTTTACTCGAGTGCTCAGCGATAACCTGCAGCAAATCGACGCCCAAGGCAAAGTCTTTGGTAATCACGGCCACGTCTTGGTTGTAGCGCGAATCAGGGCGAAGCTCGGGCACACCTGAGCCCAGGTCGCCAATCTTCAGGTCGTGCGCCTTGTAAGCGCCACCGGCCAGCATGACCAAAGAAATAGCGATAACCACCGAGGCGGCTTTCTTCTCAGCCAGAAAACCGAGCTTTTCCCACAACCAGTTGCCCGAGGTCTCGCGACCTTTGAGTTCTTTGGCCGCATCCTCGAACTTAAGGTATGACAACAGAATCGGTAACAACATTTTGTTGGTGATGATCATTACCGACACGCCGATGGTGGCGGTAATGGCCAACTCATGAACCATTTCGATCTCGACAAAGCCGATCACCATGAAGCCCAAGGCGTTCGCTACCAAGGCCATCGCCCCTGGAATAAAAAGCTTCTGGAAGCAGTTGCGCGAGGCAGTCACACCATCGTGACCTTCAAGCGTTTCCAACTTCCAGGCACTGGTCATCTGCACGGCGTGCGAGACCCCGATGGAGAAAATCAGGAAGGGAACCAGAATCGACATCGGATCCAGGCCCAAGCCAAAGATCGGCAGCAAGCCCAATAGCCATACCACCGGAGCGGCTGCGCAAACAATCGCCAAGGCAGTCAGTTTGGCTGACCCCGAATACCAGTAAAGCAAAACACTGGTAATCACAAAGGCCACAGCAAAGAACACCAGCACACCAGCCGCACCCGAGGCGATATCGCCCACTGACTTGGCAAAGCCGATGATGTGCACGGTCATTTTGTCGTTTTCATATTTGGTGCGCAGCTCCTCAAACTTGCGCGCCACATCTTGCAGATCCAGACGTTTTCCGGTGTCCGGGTCATTGTCCTGCAACACCGAAACGACCATGGCCGATGACAGGTCGCGCGAAACAATACGACCGACCCAGTCCGACTTCATGACGTTGCCGCGTACTTCTTCCAACTGTTCCGGCGTACCCGCAAAGTCAGCGGCGATAATCACGTCACCACGGAAGCCGTCTTCCACGACCTCGGTATAACGCACCTTCGATGCGAACAAGGAAGTTACCGAGCTGCGCTCTACACCATTGATGTAAAAAACATCTTCGTGCACCTTGCGCAGCGTATCCATGTACTCCTTCTGGAAGATGTCACCATTTTTATTCTTGATGGCAACAATGATTTTATTGGCGCCACCAAAGGTGTCCGCGTACTGCAAGAAGGTCTGCATGTACTCGTGCTTGAGCGGAATCATCTTGGTAAACGCCGCCTGCACACGTAGCTGTGTCGCCATACCACCCAGAACAATGGTGATGAAGATAAACAGGATCAGCAATGGTTTGCGGTAATGGAAAATCCAGTACGAAACCTTGCCTATCCAGTTTTTCTCGAACTGGCCTTCCTGGAAAGTATTGTCTTCCACGAGGTCGTTGACTTTCGAGTTATGGTCTTGTGTCATAGTTGTTTGCTCCTCGATTTCTTCTTATTGCGCCCAGAGTGCCTTGTCGAGCACGCCAGCACCAGTTTCGCCGACGGCGATGAGATCACCCTTGCTGTTCTGCACTACACCGCCGTAACCCGCGCCGCGCGGCGAAAGATGTACTTTAATGGTCTTGCCATCATCACGCGAGACGCCGACGAAGCCGTTATTGCCAACAAAAATCAGCGTCCCGTCCTCAAGGAGTCGGGCACCATTGATACCTATCGTGGTGCCGGTTTCAATTTTTTTCCAGGTCGTGCCCTCGTCAGCACTACGCCAGACATTGCCACGCATGCCATACGCAAGAATGGCACCGTCCTTGGCCACTACGGCGCCAAAGAAAGAGCCGACATAGGGCGAAGTAATTTTTTCCCAGGTTTCGCCTTGGTCACGGCTACGCGAGATATTGCCCGACTCGCCTGCGAGGAACCACACCTTGCCCGCTGGAACGATCTGATAAATGTGGCGATCAAAGTCAGCATCTACGGCGGTTTTACGTACCCAGGTCTTGCCGCTATCGTTCGACACAAAGAACATACCAAAGCTACCGTAGGTGACAAAAGTCTGGCCACCCATCGCAGTAACATTTAGCAGGGAATCTTTACCGGCCTCATCCAACTTGACGGCCGCCCAAGTTTTGCCGCCATCTTCGGTGCGCAGCATGGTGCCACCATGACCAACGGCAATACCAACTTTGTCATCGGCAAACGCCAAGGCGGTTAGCGTGCGCGTGGACTCGCTACGGTAAGGCACCCAGTTGGCTCCATCATCGTCGGAAGTGAGAATCACACCGCGCTCGCCGGCAGCGACAAGTCGGTTCCCGGCACGCGCGACATCAATCATGATTACACGATTAGCCCGAATTGGCGCCACAACGGTCGCCGCTACACCTTCACTGGCCGCAGCGACATCTGCCGCCAAGAGCAAAGCACTGGCGCTGACGCTGGTAAGAGTCAGGCCTACCAACGCTGAAAGACTGAATTTCTTCAGGCGCGCGGAAACCATCGGTTCGCTTTGTTTTTTCACTTCACTGCCTCCTTGTTATTGACCCGTTCCGGCTTAAAGTCGGCCAGGCTCGCCTTGTTACTGAATTTGCGGGGCGTCTTCGCCTCCATATCGACACCGGACATCAAATAGGCACCGTTTGACAAATCGTGCCAGATATTAACGCCATAGCCAGGAACCTGCGCGTCATAGAACTGGGTTTGCCCATGCACGCCTACGCGCCATAGTTTCCCACGCGTGTCGTAGGCATCTTCCAGCAAAACTTGCCAGCTGTCTTCATCAACATAAAACGTCCGCTTGCCGTAGATATGGCGCATGCTTGGCTTCAATGTCGCTTCCACGACCCAGACGCGATGCAGTTCATAACGCATGAAGTCGGGTTTTACGGAATACGTGCCCAAGACATGTTCCGGGTTCAAGCGTTTGTCGTTCAGCTTGAAAATATTGTAAGGCACCAGCATTTCCTTCTTGCCCAGCAACTTCCATTCATAGCGATTCAGGGCGCCATTGAATCCATCCGCCTGGTCGCGGGTACGCAAATCATCGGTCCCCACGCCCATATCGTCATAGCCTGCATTGCTCAAGCGGCGATAGCGCCGCTGCGCATCATTGATCACCCACCAGTTACGCGAGTCCTCACTGGCATCGACCGTTTCGTGAATCAGGTTTTCCGTGTGTGCCAGCGTTGCCGGCATGATCGCCCGCGAGCGGATGAAAAAAATACCATTCGGTGTCGGCGTATCAAGGTTGGCATTTTCGGCTAATTGAGTAACCATGCCGGTGCGTGCGCCCAGCTTGCCATCACGTACCGGGTACCAAAAATCGCTGTATTCAACTACCCCGCCGCGATAACGCAGACGGTGGTTCCACATGACTTCTTCACCAGACTGAGGCGTCGGAAACGGGATAACCGAGGACGTTCGTCCGAGCAAGGCATCGCCACTAATCTTGATGCCAGGAGCCTCTTTCTGCGCCGTGGCCAGAACCGTAGCGGGGAGCGCGGCCGTACGTCGTGTCGCGTAAACCGGGATACGGAAAGACTCAGGGTGCGCGCTCAGCAAAGCTTGCAGACCTTGCGACAGCTTGGCCTTGTGCGCCTCCATGTTCTGAGCCGAAATGATCAGCTGCGGCGCATCCTTGGGAAAGGGATCAATGTAACCACGATCTATCGTCCAAGCTTTAGGGGCTTGTTGCAAGCCACCGTCCCAAGGCGGAATTGAGCCATCCTTATTACCGGCGCGTTCCGCACCGACCGGCGTTAGTTCAACCACAGCGATGTCATCAGCGGCGTGGACCGGCTGCATGAGCGGGCCAGCAATAACGCCAAGCACAAGACCTGCTCTCAAGAGCATGGTGCAACTCAAGCTAGACATGCGCGACCAAGCCAATGGCTGGCTGGCGGTGTGCACGTTCATGGCACTCCCCTCCGTTCGTATTTTTATGGAATCTTTACGCAAAAATCAAAATGGGGCGCGCGTAACTCGCCCCACTTTTAATACTGCGCGTTTGTGGTGCTATTTTTAGCAGGAATTTCATGGATTCGGCAGGAAACTTGATCGGCAAGCCAAAACAAGCGCAATCTGTCCCGCAAGCACGCCGAGAACACTGATGCAGCGAAAGCGGGAAGCTCGCCGATAAGCCGGGTTCTGTCGTGGACAATCATTCCTCTGGGACTACCATTACTGGCAGCCTCGTGCAGCCTACCCGGGAACGACGCGGGCCACGTCATGGGTCCCTTATTTGGCCGTGCTCCGGATGGGGTTTACCTTGCCGTCCGTGTTACCACGTCCGCGGTGAGCTC
>CAZFSH010000124.1:0-8389 GCA_964521935.1 uncultured Propionivibrio sp. | reverse complement strand
CCGCCAAGGCATAGGGCATCTCGTATTCGCCTTTGGACAGCACCGGCAGATCAATACTCTCGAATTGCTTGGCCTGGGGATCAAAGCGCATCAGCTTACCATCGTCAAAACTGGGAATCCACAATATGCCGTCGGGACCAAAGCGCATGCGCCGCGGGCCTTTGAATGGCGTGTCGTATTCGGTCACGGTCAACGTTTCTTTATTTACCGTACCAATTTTGTCACCGAGCAGTTTGCTGTACCACACCGAATTATCCAGCGGGTTGATGTCGATGCCATAGGGCCAGTTCGCGATTGCCATACCGCCATTCAGCCACTTGTGATGCGACAGCGCCAACTGTACGTTTTTCTCAGGGAAGAACGAGGCAATTTTCAGCACCACGCCCATGAAAGTATCTGACATCCAGCGCATGAAGCCGTTTGAAGGCAAAGCGATATCGGTAAATTTTTCCGTCTGCGGGTCATAACGCATCACACGATTGGACATCGTGACGGTAAACCAGAGCATGCCATCCTGATCCAGCCGTATCGTGTGCGGATACAGTCCCTTGCGCCAGAGAAACCCTTCGGGAATTTTGTGAAATTTCCACTCACGTGTCGTCGGATTCAATTCGAGCAGTTGCCCAGAAAGTGCCGCCGTAATGAAGATGCGTCCGTCCTTGAGTTGCGCGGCGCTGTGCGGCCCGTGCTGTCCGGTAAAAATTCCTATCGGCAACTTGATGCCGCCAAAGCGCCCATGCAGACCCAGATCTTCCGGGATCGGCATCTTGATTTCCTCGACCTTCGCCGTCTTTCGGTCAAGCAGGAAGATCATGTCTTTACCTTCGTCAATCCCGTACAGCTTGCCGTCCTGCCCCACGAGCGTATCGTGCAGGAAAGACATGGCGTCACCGGCATGCCACTCCTCGATACGTGCAGTGACCTGCTCAGGGTTGAACGTGGCCTGCTGCACCACATTCACGGGTTGACCGGCGAAACCTTTGACGTACATATCGACAATGCGCTTGTGCTCACCATAGGTGAGGTAAGCGCTATAGCCTTCCATGCGACGGACTGTATCGCTCCACTCCTCCTTGGTGCGAGGCCGGCGAGTCAGCGAATTACCCTGCTGGTGACAGTAACTGCATTGGCTGATGAACACGCGCTTGGTCTGGGCATCAGGAAAAGGCAGCGCGGCAGCGTGAGCCGAAGCCGTCAGCTGATCGGAAATCTCCTGCGCATCAGTCAGCTTGACCAGTACAAGATTGTGCTGTTGCTTGATCGCGCCGGCGCCGAGATCGAACTCCACCGAGAAATCCCGATACATGGAGGCTCGGCCACGCAGCGCGAGTTTGCCGCTGAATTCGGTATCGAGAACATATTTGCCAGCGGCATTGGAATACACCGTCTCTTTGCGGTTGCGTGCCTCATTCCAGAGGGTGACCAAGGCACCCGCAACGGGTTGTCCGTCAGCGGTCGCGACAACACCAGTCACAGTAGCCGCGGAGGCCACGGGAAGATAAGCAACACCCAGCAGGGCAAGGGCGCTGCTGGCAAAGCGAATCAAGGTTTTCATGCTGTGTACTCTTTTCTTTCGGCTTAGCCGAACAGATAAAAAATGGCATGACCAAGGGCCATGACGGCGATAGTCACCGCGATGTTGATGCCAAGGTGATGGGACAGACGTTTAACGAGATGCATAGCAGGGTCTCCTCGCAAAATTCAGTACAGATGGGGCAACAATGATCGAAGGAAGATTATTGCGCGGCATGCTTTATCGCGCATCGCATAAAAAGCCAGTATCCAATGAGCGACGTCCATGCAACAGATCACGCCAGCTTTATCGCACCGATCGCGCCTGAATGGCAAGCCGGTGTGAATGCGCTACAAACAAGGCAAATGTCTTAGCAGTTAGCTACGTTCTGGCTAGGGCCGTTTACGACCCTCAGCGGAAGTAGCGATTGCTGTCATTGGGTCTGGGTTGTTGTTCGGCAAGTTATGCTAGTCCTGTCCCTTAGTTGAAGCATATTCGATCCATCCAGATCCGCCACCTTGCTGGTGCTTTCTCTTTTTGTACTCACGCTCTAGGCTATTACGCTCATCGTCCGTTAGCGAGAGTTGATCAGCTTGGTTATAAATTATGACCACATGGGAGTACTCCAAGCCCTTAAACCCGTTTTTTATAATGGTCGTCGCTTCTTCTGTTGATAAGCTGTAAAAGTCGGCGATGCCATAGTCACAACATGTAAACGCCATCGCTATTTCTCCATTGAGAATGAGATTAGTACGATACGAAACGGGCAAGCGAAAGCATCCCTAATGTCGGCGGAAATGCACTGCAAATCGTTGTGTATTGTTATTGGAAAGTGCGATTTTCTACCGGACGGAAGCATAATGTATATGGCCTCATAGAAACGGGACTGCGGCAGCCTTCCTGCTTTCGTCAATGGCCCCTCCAACCCCACGGAAAATTCTTACGACGGTCAGCTAATGGCCGTAAGGGTGAGTAAGTCGTCACGACATTAAGCCGCTGCTCGCCAACGCTCAGTTTTTAATCTATGGCGTCAATTTGGCGGCACCGGGTATGCGTACTCCCGGTGTGCCTCCTGCTCGTAAAAAAGTGCCCGAAAAACCAGTTTGCCCACGAGCTATTCTTAGCGCGGTACTCTACCGAGAGTGCCGTGACAGATGGGTCCGCCAGAGGCGTGGCGATGAATGAATTGTTCAACTTTGCTGCGCGCGGCGTTGGGCGCATTGAGTTGTGCTTTGCCGATACGCACACAGGCGATGGGTTCCGCGAATTTGAGACCGGCATCACGATGCCTGGTAAGTTTGCTGTCAAACGACGGGTTGCTGCCGCACATTCTCCGCTAAGCACGCCCCAATCTGGTGGCTATGGCTTAAGCGGCGCACCGCCTTGGCACATGCCGCTCCGAACCCGATTAGGTGCTCTATTCGGAATGCCGTTGGCGTGGCAAAACTGTGATTCGCGGCATGTAGAGTATTGCTCGTCGATTACTCAACTTTGGGAGTTCCAAATGGACAATACCGCCGTCACATACAGGAAAGTCATGGAACCACTGTCGCCAGCTGCCGAAAGAGTTCGCTTCGCGGCCGCACTAGCGGATATGCGTCAGCTGGTGGCAGAACTGGAGCTCGCCATCCATAAGGGGCGCCCAACCGAATCGATTTGGTCACGGCTGGCGCATTGCAATGCGGTTTTGACGTACAAGGCCTAGCGCGTGTTCTCAATTATCAAGATTCGCAACGCCAAAATTACCGAATAGCGAAACTCGTGGCACATGAGCCGCAGAACCTGAAACCTGTGCGAGCGATCGCGACAAAAGTCAGTCGCTGTGGGACGGCGAATGTAATTCGCTGAGTGGCCAGCGCGGCCTGATGGCAAACGCGCCTGTACGTGCGGCGGGCAAGCCCTGTGCGAGCAAACGCTGGGCACCACAAAAGGCAATCATCGCGCCGTTGTCGGTGCACAGTGCCAGCTCAGGGTAATAAACGCGACCGCGCAAGGCCGAGAACGCCGCATCCAGACGCTCACGCAGGCGTCGGTTTGCGCCCACACCCCCCGCTACCACGAGGTTTTTCAGTTTGTACTGCTTGCAGGCCGCAACAGCCTTGGCAGCGAGCACTTCGGTCACCGCTTCCTGAAATTCTGCGGCCAGATCAGCCGCGGCCGTTTGCCGGGTGGAATCCGCAGAATCAGTCGCCAAGGCTGTTTTCACGGCCGTCAACACCGCCGTTTTCAAGCCAGAAAAACTGAACGATAAATCACCGCTGTGCAGCATCGGCCTGGGCATTTTGAAGCGCCCTGGCGTTCCCTGTTCGGCGAGCTTGGCCAAGGCCGGGCCACCGGGATACCCCAGGCCCAACAGCTTTGCTGTCTTGTCGAACGCCTCTCCCGCCGCATCATCGAGCGATTCACCGAGCAACGCGTACTGCCCGATGCCTGTAACGTGCATCAGTTGCGTGTGGCCACCCGATACCAGCAGGGCAATGAAGGGGAAATCCGGGCGCTCGGCCGCTAACAGGGGCGAGAGCAAATGCCCTTCGAGGTGATGCACCGGCAACGCAGGAACAGCCAGCGCGCTGGCCAAGCCTTCGGCAAAGCTGGCGCCAACGAGCAAGGCGCCGGCCAAGCCAGGCCCGGCGGTGTAGGCGATTGCGTCGATCTCGCTTTTGCTCCGCCCCGATTCGGCGAGCACTGCGTCCAGCAGCGGTATCAGGCGCCGGATATGGTCACGCGAGGCTAGCTCAGGCACCACACCGCCATACGCTTCGTGCATATCAACTTGCGAATGCAGGGCGTGGGCCAGCAAACCTCGTCCATCACTGGCCTCAGTGTCATAGAGCGCCAAGCCGGTTTCATCACAAGAAGATTCAATGCCAAGAACAAGCATGCGGGAAGTGGGGCCTGGGGCTGGCGAGTCGGGTTAGGGGGAGTAGGGAGTTAGCCGAGGGGGCGGGTAGCACTGTGAAGTAGCGTCGCCGGCACACTAAACGGGCAAGCAGGCTTAGTCAAACCAGCGCAAGCTTTCTAACCGCTACGCACTACGCTTTTGCGCCGCGATTCATTTGTTTGCGAAACTCGGTCGGCGTCGCCGCGTGCACGGAGCGAAAGGCTTTCGCGAGATGACTTTGGCTGCTGAAGCCACAGGCGTCGGCAATATGCGACAGCGGCATGCGCGTCGTGACCAGGAGTTTGCGCGCCTGTTCAAGCCGTGCCGACAGCACAAACTTATGTACCGACATGCCCATGGCACTATTGAATATGCGCTGAAAATGCGGAACGCTGACCTTGGCATGCGTAGCCAGCATGTCCAAGGTCAGCTCGTTGGAAAGGTGCTCGCGCACGTAGTCGAGGGTTTTTTTCAGCCGGTCAAAATGGGTATGCGCAGGACTGAGGTTGGCGGTTTGCGATGTGGTGAGTATGCGAAAAGCGCGCTCCAACATCACCGTAGCCAGTAGTTCGGCAAAGGGCTCGTCCATGCTGGAATTTTTTGCGAGTTCGTCGGCCAGCGCCAGCCCGGTGGAGAACACCAGCGTGTCCCCGAAGGGCAGCGGTGTGCCTTTCATTTCAGCAAGCTGACGCAGCCTGAGCAGCACACCCTCGGCATGCTCCGGAAAATAGAAAACGCCGAAATCAACAAACCCCGAATACTGCCAATGCGTCTCACAACGTGGCGGTATCAGCAACACGTTACCGGGCAGAGAGCTGTTTCGCTCCCCCTCTTTGACCCGCGAGCCGCCAAACTGAATAACCAAACCTGGCGCCTGAAGGCCTTGCACGGTTCTATTCACGCCACTAAAGATGTACCGCTCAAAAAACAGTGGGGATTCGCCGCCGACCATTCCCTCCGCAATCGGAACTGCCTTCAAGTCTTTGCGTACATGCTGCCAGTAATGCATCGCCCAATGATTCCTCAATGATCCCTTTGTGCAAAAAACACCTTCTTTTTTGACAAAGATTACACTGACTGGCCCCTCGCCGCACATCGTGGTTGAAGATCTTTTTCACCGCTGACACGGCCGAAAGGGCCTCACTGAGAGCGAAAGCAGTGGTTTCTGCCGCCATATCTTGTGCACCATATGGCTACCAGCGCTTGATGAATAACAGCCATCGCAACAGCAGGCTTCATACAACGCCGGCCATTTCGCCACGATTCGTTTTTGACAAAACTGCGAGCGTTCTGTCATAGCACTGCGTTTTCTCACGAGCAAAATTGCACCCACGCCCATAAGCACAAATGGACATCGACAAAGGAGTGAGACCATGAAGCTAAGTAAAACCATTGGATTGCCCGCTATCAGCCGCAGTGGCTTTGAAACACCGCTCAGTGAAGAAGAAGCCGCCATCCAGGAAAGCGTGCATCGCTTTGCCAAAGACGTATTGCGCCCTCTTGGCCGCGAACTGGACACGATGACGGCGGAAGAGGTGATTGCCCCCGGCTCACCCTATTACACGATGTTTGCCGAAGTCGCCAAACTCGGTCTGGATAGCGACTTGCTCGCCCAACTGCCTCCCGAGATGGCCGTCCGTGTTGAATCGCTGATTGGCGAAGAGATGGGCTGGGGCGATGCGGGTCTGGCAATTTCGCTGGCCGTCGCCTCGTTTCCCCTCGAAATGGCCAAGGCCATCGGCAATCAGGAGTTGATCGATCTGTCCGCTGGCAAAATCGGTTGCTGGATGATCACACACCCCGATAAAGGCACCGATGTCGGCGCCTGGGACATGAAGCGCGAATGGGTGCATGGTGCGCAAGGCAACAAGGGCACGATGCGCGCGACGGTAACCAAGGATGAAATCATCATCAACGGCCAGTGCTCGGCCTGGGTCTCCAATGGCGCCGTTGCCCAGGTCGCATTAGGCTACCTCGCGGCCGACTACGGTGACGGCTGGTTCGGCGCAGATGGTCGCCCCAATGGCATTTCCTGCATTATCCCGCTCGACCTTCCCGGTGTCTCGAAAGGTAAGCCGCTGGAAAAAATCGGCCAGCGTGCCTTGCCGCAAGGCGAGATTTATTTCGACAATGTGAAAATTCCGCGTCGCTTCGCCGTCGCCGAGAACGACGCTTATTACGGAAACGTCGCGTCAGCCTGGTCGTATGCCGGCACACACATGTCGCAAGTTTTCACGGGGGTTGCGCGTGCCGCGTTCGAGATGGCGCTGGCTTACACCCATGAACGCAAACAGGGCGGCGGCCTGCTGATTGATCATCAGCTCACACGCTACCGGATCGGCGACATGATGCGTCGTGTCGAACTGTGCCGTGGCGTCGCCCGTCGCTCGCTGGCCTATGCCCGCTTGACGCCCCAGGGCCATCCCTGGGCAACGGCCTCAGCCAAAGTCACCATCACCGAGGAAGCCGAAAAGATTGTGATGGACGCTTTCCGCCTGTTCGGTGGCAACGGCACCACGCGTGAATACCCGATCGAAAAACTGGTGCGCGATGTGCGCTCGGCGCTGATCGAAGACGGCGAAAACATGATGCTGAGCACCCGTCTTGGCTTCCTGTGCCAGCAGATGTACGAAGAAGGCTGGACCCAGAACTAATTCGCTTTACCACCGCAGTACCAATTTGCACCAATAAATCAAACTCACACATCCCAGGAGAATTCATATGGCAAAACATCCCGTAGTGGTTTATGGCGCTTCCGGTTACACCGGCATGCTCACGATGGACTGGCTGATCGACCAAAACATCCCCTTCACGGCCGTTGCCCGTAGCGCCAAGCGTACGCAGGAAATGATGGCCCAACGCGTCGTCCGCCTCGAGTCGGCCACCTACGAGATCATCGAAGCCGAGCACACGGTGGAATCCCTGACCAAGGCCTTCAAGGGTGCCAAGGTCGTCTGCAATACCGTCGGCCCCTTTGTCAATTTCGGCGAGGTAGCCGTGGAAGCGGCCCTCAAGGCCGGCTGCCACCACTTGGATACCACAGGCGAGCAGCTGTACATGCGCAATGTCCGCACCAAGTTCCACGAGGACTATCGCCAGGCCGGCCTGCTGCTTGCCCCGTCGACCGCCTACATGTACACCTTCGCCGAGATCGCCGCCGAACTGGCGCTGGAAACCCCGGGGGTCGATGCCCTCGAGACAGCGACCATCGGCCGCGGCCCGCGCAATGCCGGCTCTGGCGTGACCGTCGGTTCGACCGCTTCAATCTTCGAGTTGGCACGCTCCGAGCAATGCTACCTGTGGGAGAAAAAACTGGTCCCGCACCCGGTGACGGCGTCGTTTGAAATCGTCACACCCGAATTCATGCAGCCGGTGTTCTCGATACCGTGGGGTGGCACCTCGCTGCCCATTTTCTATGAGAACGATCCGCGCGTACGTTCGTGCGTTTCCAGCGTCGGCTTCTATGACACCCCCGTCATGAAAATGGTTCATGGCTTCGCCCAAAAATGGGATGCCGAGTACAAGGATCTGCCAAAAGAACAGCAAGATGCCATCATCAAGGGGGTTGTCGATAGCACGACGCCGGCGATGCCCCCGCGCGAGCGTACGTCGATCCAGCGCAGCCTTGACTTTGCCATTGGCCGCGGACAACTGGCTTCGGTGCGTGCCACGGTGACGGGCATCACGCCCTACATTTCCACCGGCGCTCTGCAAACCGCCACCGCCATCAAGCTACTCGACGGCGAAACCAACAAGGTCGGTTTTGCCTCCGCCTGTAAGGCCATGGGTCATCGCTACCTGCTTGGCTTCCTTGAGCAACGTGGCCTTGCCCGAGCTTCGGTTCAGCAACTGTAAGGGGTAAGCACCATGGCCGCCATAGACTTTTTTGATCGTGGCTGGATGATCAACCCCACCGGGGCTGCCTACATCCAGGACGATCGCGAGTACAGCTTCAACGAGGTCGGTGAACTGTCGTGCAAGATTGCCAATGCCCT
>CAZFSH010000123.1:3129-8413 GCA_964521935.1 uncultured Propionivibrio sp. | reverse complement strand
ATCCTTGGCCAGCTCATCGAACAAGGCCAGCGTCTGGGCCGCCTCCTCCGGGTCAAGGCGCGACAAGGCAAAGCCGGCGTGCAGGATCAGGTAGTCGCCGACCTGCACGTCGTCAACCAAGGCGATGGAAATTTCTTTTTCGACGCCGCCTAAGTCCACCAGTGCCGTTGCAGAGGAACCGTCCCCGTCCTTACCGCTGGGCATCACTTTTACAACGCGTACGGGCATGGCCAAACACATATCACTGCCTCATCAAGGAATGCGCGGCCACCCAGGCCTGGCCAAGCGCCAAGCCGGCATCGCCGGCGGGCAGGCGCTCTGGCGCGAACACACGCATGCCGTGGCGTGCCAAGGCATCGGGCAGGGCGCTGGATAACAGCCGGTTATAAAAACAGCCACCGCCGAGCATGACGGTGGCAATGCCGGTGTCTTCGCTGGCGTGTTGCGCCCACGCACAGAGCGCGGCGACGAGCGTGGCGTGAAACAGGGCGGCGTGGTGGTCGACTGTGTGGTCGACGCTCTGGTCGTCAGCGTAGTCGACCGGCTCCGGGGCCTTCGCCAAGTGGCGCAGCAGCGGCGTAAAGTCGAGCACGCCGGCGCTATCGATGGCCCAGCCATCGGCGAGCGCAGCGGGCCAGCCATGCGCGGCGATGTGCCGGCTGGCAGCGGCTTCGAGTGCGCGGGCGGCTTCGGCATCTTTGCTCATGCGCTGACACAGCCCGAGCAAACCCGCTGCGGCATCAAACAGCCGCCCGGCGCTGGAAGTGCGCGGGCAGTGAATGTCGCCGCTGAGCATGGCGAGCACGGTCTCAATGCCGGGCTCGGCCGCGTAACGTCGGCGCGCTTCCTCGGTCTGGCCGGTCGCGTGCAATACTGCCACGGCCAGCCGCCACGGTTCGCGCGCGGCTTTGTCGCCACCGGGCAGGGCGAGCGGCGCGAAGTGGCCGATGCGCTCGAACACCGAGTCTTCAACGTGCAGCAACTCGCCGCCCCAGGGCGTGTGGTCACTGCCCAGACCGACGCCATCGAGGGCGATGCCGAGCACCGGTGAGCTGACGCCGTGTTCGGCGCAGACGGCGGCAATGTGCGCGTGGTGATGCTGAACCGCAATGGCCGGTACGGCAAAACGCTGCGCCAGCTGTTGGGCATGGCGGCTGGAATAGAAATCCGGATGCAGATCGTGCGCAATGGCCGCTGGCGTGCCCAGCCAGTCGAGCAGCGCATCGACCGCCGCATCGTGCTGCGCGCAGGCCTCGGGCGTGTCCAAATCGCCGAGCACCGGCGACAGGCGCGCTTCGCCGTCACGCACGGCGGCCACGGCGTTGGCCAGCCAGGCACCCGTGGCCAACACCGGCGGTAAGCCGCTCAGCGCGAGGGAGAAAGTCTGGGGCGCCGCGTGCGTCATGCGGATGCCGTGCATTCAGTCAGCCAGCTAATCCACTCCGCCATGCCGTCCCCCGTTTTCGCCGAGACCTGAATAATCGTCAATTCCGGGTTCACGCGCCGGGCATAGGCCAGCGCTTGTTCGACATCAAAGTCCAGATGCGGCAGCAGGTCGCATTTGTTGAGCAGCATCAGGCGCGCAGCGCGGAACATGTCCGGGTATTTGAGTGGCTTGTCTTCGCCCTCGGTCACCGAGAGGATGACCACCTTGGCGGCTTCGCCCAGATCAAACGCGGCCGGGCAGACGAGGTTGCCAACGTTCTCGATCATCAGGACATCCAACTCAGCAAGTTCGGCCAGCGGAAATTGATCCAGCGCACTGGCGATCATGGCGGCATCCAGATGACAGCCCTTGCCGGTGTTGATCTGCACCGCGGGGGCGCCGGTGGCGCGAATGCGCTCGGCATCATTGGAGGTTTGCTGGTCGCCTTCGATGACGCCTATGCGCTGCGTATCGCGCAGTGCTTCGATGGTTTTCACCAGCAGCGTGGTCTTGCCTGAACCGGGGCTGGAAACCAGATTGAGCACCCGCAGTCCCGCTTGCTGAAAACGTGCGCGGTTATGCGCCGCCTGCGCGTCGTTGGCGCCCAGAAGGTCTTCTTCGACACGCACTGTGCGCAGTGGTTTTGTTATCGCCTTGCGGGTGGTGGCGGTGGCTGAATAGGGGTGTCCGGCGCTACCGTGCTTTAATTTCTTGCCATCGACGGTGATCGATTCGCTAGCGCAGCCGCAGGTCGTACACATTCAATATCCTTCCATGTCGGTGACACGCATTTCGCGGCCAGCCGTAATACGCAGATCATAGCCCCCGCAGCGCGGGCAGGCGTCCAGTTCATCCTTGATCACGATGGTGGCCGCGCAGGGCTTGCACCACGCCGCACCGGAAGTGAGGCGCAGCGCCAGTGTGGCCTCAGCGAGGACGGTATCGCGGCGACTGGCGGCAAAGGCGGTCTCCAAGGCCTCAGGAATCACCGCCGCGAGCACGCCAATGTTGACCTCGACGCGGGTTACACGCTGCAGTCCTGCGCGCTCGGCGGCGGCCGTTGCGATGTTCACGATATTTTCAGCCAGCGCCATTTCATGCATCCTGACATTGTGCCATTCAATCTTGTAGCCGCCATGTTGTGACAGTTTGCGCGACAATGATGCGCATTCTTATGCGAAGGGACCAAGCATGCATGATGGCGTAGTGATGCCCGGCGTTGAGCCGGTGATGCGGGTGATTCCCATGCCCGCCGACATGAACGGCAATGGCGATATTTTTGGCGGCTGGGTCATGGCCCAGGTCGACCTCGCCGGCAGCGTGCCGGCGGTGCGTCGTGCGCGTGGGCGGGTGGCCACGGTGGCGGTCAATTCCTTCCTGTTCAAGCAACCCATTTCGGTGGGCGATCTGGTGAGTTTTTATGCCAGCGTAAGCAAAGTGGGGCGTACCTCGCTCACCGTTGATGTGCAGGTCTATGCCGAGCGCAATCCGGTGAATCCGGTGCTGGTGAAGGTGACCGAAGCGCAGCTGACCTATGTGGCGATTAACGATGACGGTAGCAAACGGGAAATTCCCCCGCTGGAAGGAGCGCAAAAATGAGTTTGCAGGTTGATGACCCGTTTGTCTTGTTCGGCGAGTGGCTGGCCGAGGCGAGCAAGAGTGAGCTGAACGATCCGACGGCCATGGCATTGGCGACCGTGGGCGCTGACGGCATGCCCTCTTCGCGTATGGTGCTGCTGAAAGATTTTGACCCGAACGGCTTTGTTTTTTATACCAACCTGGGCAGTCAAAAGGCCCGTGAATTGGCCGCCCACCCCAAGGCGGCGCTGCTCTTTCACTGGAAGAGCTTGCGCCGGCAAGTGCGCGTGCAAGGCCACGTTACGCCCGTGACCGCAGCGGAAGCCGATGCCTACTATGCGAGCCGACCGCGCGACTCGCGCATCGGAGCCTGGGCCTCGAAGCAGTCGCAGACCATGGAAGGGCGCTGGGCGCTGGAGAAGCGCGTCGCCGAGTTTGGCCTCAAGTTTGCCGTGGGTGAGATTCCCCGCCCCGAGTTCTGGTCGGGGTTTCGGGTCGCACCCGAAGTGATCGAGTTCTGGAAGGATGGCGCTTTCCGCTTGCATGACCGCATGCGTCTGGAGCGGCAAGCCGATGGCACCTGGTTGCGCGCCGTGCTGTTCCCGTGATGATGCCAGCTGATACGACAGTGCCGTCCCACAGCGGCTGATTTTTGCGGCTGACTTTTGCGTGGAACCCACAGAGCTCGCGCTGGCGGCGCTGATCTTTCTCGCCGCCTTGCTGTATTCCTCTGTCGGGCATGGCGGGGCGTCCGGCTATCTGGCGGCGATGGCCTTGTTGGGCGTGGCGCCTGCCATCATGAAGCCGGCGGCGCTGGTGCTGAATGTGTTCGTGGCGCTCATCGCCACCCACAAGTTTTATAGCGCCGGTGCGTTTTCCTGGCGCTTGTTTTGGCCCTTTGCCATCGCCTCGGTCCCGTTCGCCTATCTGGGCGGCACGCTCAGTTTGCCCGATGCGTATTACAAGCCCTTGGTCGGTCTGGTGTTGCTGTATTCGGCTTGGCGATTCTTGCGTGCCCCGGCGCCCGTGGCCGCCTTGCGTGCGCCACCGCCCTTGCCTGCGCTGATGGCCATGGGCGCCGGCTTGGGCCTGCTTTCTGGCCTGACCGGCGTGGGCGGCGGTATTTTTCTCAGCCCCTTGCTGCTGTTTTTCCGCCTCGCTGACATGCGCGTCGTGTCGGGCGTTGCGGCAGCATTCATCGTGGTGAATTCGCTCGCCGGCCTGCTCGGCGTCATGCAACAGGCGCCCAGCTTGCCCGAGCCCTTGCCGCTATGGGCTGGCGCGGCCGTGGCGGGCGGCTGGCTGGGGGCGGAATACGGTAGCCGGCATTTGGCGACCCGGCATTTGCGGCGATTGCTCGGCGTGGTCTTGCTGATCGCCGGCGCCAAGATGCTCCTGACGGTATAAACGTAAATTACGATTTCGAGTACGTATCGTCAGCGATCGACGCCAGCACTTTCTCCTTGTACTCATCCGAAAGCGGCAAGTGGGCGATCAGTTTGTGCACGCCCACGCCCGGCAGCAATTTGCCGATCGCGACGATGTCTGACGGGATGGCGGCGTTTTCCGGATCTTTGGTGATGTGGCGGGCGGTGTCGAGCGCTTGCCGTGCCAGATTGGCGCGCAGGCTGTCGGAGCCCTTGATCATTTGCGTGATCAAGGGCGGCAGCTCCCACACTTGCACCAGCGACAAGGTTAGCAGTTTGAATAGAAAGCCCGCGGTTTGCGTTTGCGCTTGGGCGGTGCGCTGCGCGCGGCCCAAGCGCAATTCCTCCGCGGCGCGCTCGGGAAGCTCCGGGGCGAAGTGCCACAGCAGCAATTCGCCAATCTCGGAAAGCAGCGTCGCCATGGCCACTTCGTCGGGCGACAGGTCGGCGTGCTGGCAGGCCCAGCCGCGGGCAATGCGCTCGCCCAGTACGGCACGCTCAACGCAGGCGTTGAGCCCGGGGTTGTTGGCCTCGCAGACGGTGCCGTAGTTCACCGTGCGCGCCAGGTCATCCAGCCCGGCTTGCAACACCGAGGCGAGGGCCGTGGTGGTGTCCTGATTCAAAGGGTTATGTGAGCGATGGCCTTCAACGCGGCGCAGCAGTTTCAGGCTCAGGTAGGGGTCGAGATAGACCAGGCTGGCCAAGTCGCGGGGCGAGATCAGCTCACCTTTTTCTTCGCGCATCAGCACCAGGCGCTCGCGTGAAGCGGGCAGCACCGGAATTTCCTGATGCTTCAAAAACGCCACCCACTGTTCCAACCCCCAGTGCTGTTGAAAGCTGGTTAACACGTAGC
>CAZFSH010000123.1:1831-3029 GCA_964521935.1 uncultured Propionivibrio sp. | reverse complement strand
TCGGCAATGCCTGCACTCGTTATCGTGCTGACGCTGGCTACCGCGCTGATGGCCTGGCTGGCCGCGGCTTGGTGGCAGGGTGCCTTGCTCGGCCTGGTGAGCGGTGCGGCGGTGCTCATGATCGTCTCCTCGCGTCAGACGCAACAGACAGCGCAGACGCTTAGCGCCCAGCGCGAGCGTGATGCGCCGGATCTTTGGGCGGGTTATGCCAACGGTCTGCGCGATCTGGTGCGTAGTGTTCTGCCCTTGTGGCATGCCAACGTTGGCTTGGCGCGTACGCAAACAGGCGAAGCCGCTGATGGTCTGGTGGTGCGCTTTGCCGGCATTCACGAAAAGCTTGGTCGTGCCGTCAGTCGCGCCAGTGGCGCCAATTACGAGCAGGCGATGGCGCACATCGACAGCTCTGAAGCCAAGATGGCCGAGATTGTCGGCACCCTGCAGCAAGCGATGGATTCGCGCGAGGCGCTGCTGGCGGAGATCGCCAACCTGGCCAGCACCATGGCCGAGTTGCGCAATATGGCCAGCTCGGTCGGCGAGATTGCCAAGCAAACCAACCTGCTGGCGCTCAATGCCGCGATTGAGGCGGCGCGTGCCGGCGAGCAAGGGCGCGGCTTTGCCGTGGTGGCCGATGAAGTGCGCAAGCTCTCTGATATGTCCGGCAGCACCGGTAAAAATATTCAGATCAAGGTCGATACCATGCACGAAGTCATGAATCGTACCCTGAGCATGGCCACCGAGCTTTCCAGTGAAGAGAAGGTGGTCATTGGCTCGGCACGCAACACCATTGACGGCGTGATCGAAGGCTTTCACAAGGTGGCGTCAGGCTTGCGCGAAAACCTGGACGACCTGCGCACCGAAAGTCAGGGCGTGGAAAACGATGTGCAGGAAGTGCTGGTCAATCTGCAATTTCAGGATCGCATCAATCAGATTCTTGACCACGTGCAGATCGACATCAACAAGCTGGTCAGCGCACTCGAACACAGCTCAGGCAGCGGCGTGCCGACCCTGCCTGACCGGGCACAGTGGCTGGCTTCGCTGGAGCGCACGTACACCACCAGCGAGCAAAAAGTGGTGCATGGCACGGGTGGCAGCTCCTCTGTTTCCGCGCCGGCTGCCGCATCCAGCATTGATTTCTTTTAAGTAGTTCGCGTTACAGACGATAAGGGTACGAAGGAAAATACCGATGGCAAAAACCATA
>CAZFSH010000123.1:0-1731 GCA_964521935.1 uncultured Propionivibrio sp. | reverse complement strand
GATTCGGTAGCCAATCGCACGCTGGTGAAAGTCAGCGACGAGATGACTATCTTCCAAGCCAGCGAGCTCAAACCCGAGTTGCTGGCGTGTTTGCGCCACAGCAGCCATAACGAAATCGAGTTTGACCTCTCGCAGGTCGCCGAAATCGACACCAGTGGGGTGCAGTTGATGCTCATGCTCAAGCGCGATGCCCAGCGTCTGGAGAAGACGCTGACCTTTACTCACCACAGCCCCTCGGTGCTGGCCGTGATTGATCTGCTCAATCTGGGCAGCAATCTGGGCGACCCCTTGTTGCTGACCGCCAGGGGGACGCATGGAACTTGATGCCGCGCGCAGCGCTCTGGTACAGGAAGCCCGCGAACTGCTCGCGGCGATGGAAGCGGCCCTGCTCGGCATTGAGCAGCAGGGCGTAGCCAGCGCCGAAGCGATCAACGCCATCTTCCGCACGGCGCATACGATCAAAGGCTCTGCCGGCCTGTTTGCCCTGAACGGCATCGTCAGCTTCACCCACGTGGCCGAAAGCGTACTTGACCGGGTGCGTCAGAACAAGCTGGAGATGGATAGCGAACTGGTGTCGCTGATGCTCGAATGCAGCGACTACATCGGCATGCAGATTGACACCGTCGAAGGCGGCAACGAACACGACGAACCTGATCCGGTGCGGCGCGGCCTGTTGCTCGATCGACTGAATGCCTTTCTTGGCATCCCGGCGGCTAGCGCTGTTGTCCCGGACAACACGGCTACCGGCGTCGCTACCACCTCTGGCAGCAACAATGCACCCGCCCAGACGACGCAGAGCGTCGAGGTCGATGGCGAGTCCGGCCCGTCGGCGGCGACTGACACCTGGCACATCTCCTTGCGCTTTGAGCCGAGCGTGCTGCAGATGGGCATGGACCCGCTGTCCTTCATTCGGTATCTGGCCACCATCGGGCGCATCGTGCATTTGCACACGCTCACCGACAACCTGCCCGATGCCGACACCATGGAGGCCGAAGCCTGCTATCTCGGCTTTGAAATCGATCTGGATTCCGACGCCGATCGTGCGACGATAGAAGGCACCTTCGAGTTTGTCCGTGAAGACGCCGAGATCCACATCATCCCGCCGCAGGGCAAGATCGCCGAATACATCCGCCTGATCGAAAGCCTGCCCGAAGCCCCGGAAAAACTTGGCCAGATTCTGGTCAAGGGTGGCGCCCTGACGCAGTACGAGCTGGAAAAAATCCTTAACCGCCAGAGCGACAACAACACCGCCAAAAAACCCATCGGCACCTTGCTCGTCGAAGAGCAGATCGTTCCGGGTGTCGTCGTGGCCGCCGCGCTCAACCAGCAAAAGCGCACCGATGAAAAGCGCGGCCATGAGCAGCGTGTGATCAAGGTCGATGTCTCGCGTCTGGATGAGCTGATTGATCTGGTCGGCGAGCTGGTGATCTCTGGTGCCAGCACCCGCGTGCTGGCGGAAAAGCGCCGTGACGGCGAGCTGGATGAAATCTCGCAAGCGCTCAATACGCTGGTCGAGGGCATACGCGATGCCGCGCTGACGCTGCGCATGGTGCAGATTGGCGAAGTCTTCCAGCGCTTCCCGCGCGTGGTGCGCGATATCGCCAAAGATCTGGGCAAGCAGGTCGATCTGGTCATCACTGGCGCCGAAACCGAGCTGGACAAGAGCATGGTCGAAAAGCTCTCCGACCCGCTCATGCACATCGTGCGCAACAGCCTCGATCACGGCATCGA
>CAZFSH010000122.1:0-8438 GCA_964521935.1 uncultured Propionivibrio sp. | reverse complement strand
GGTGATTCTGCCGCTGGTGGAAACTGACGAGCGACATAATCATGATGGTTTGCGTCGCGCGGGCTCAACGAGCCGCTTGTTACGTGCGCATTCCTTGGCCTTGGGCCTGGCGATCCAATACATGCCGGCCGAAAAATTGATTTTGGTACCATCAACGTGTGATGGCGTCGAGGCGCGGCTTGAGTTTGTGCGTACGCGCCTTGCTGCTCACCCTAGTCGCTCTGCGTAGAGCGACAAAAATAGCATGGAGATCGGTGCTATTGCCTGCCGGATGATGAGTAAACTCTTTTTTTGCTTCCTAACTGATATGAGAGCGCAATGATGAATCTGATTGAAAAGTTTCAGGAAACCATGGGCCATGATTTGGGCGCGCCGGCGTGCATCTATAACGGGCGCGTGATGAGTCGTGCGCAGCTTTATCAGATGGTTTGCCAGTTATCGCTCGCTTTGCATGAGCGCGGAGTGCGCGAGGGGGATGTAGTGGGCGTTTCGCTGAACCATTCGCCAGCCCACTTGGCGCTTTTGGTGGCGCTGGCTCGCTTGGGTGCCGTGTCGCTCCCCGTGCATCCGCGCACTAACCCGGCAGGTAAGCTGGCGTTGATGAAGCGTTTTGGTGCGACACGCGTGATCAGCATGAAATTGCCGGCGTCAGCAACTGATGTCGTCGCCGCACGCCGTGCCGAAGGAATCGAGATTATTGAGATCAATACGCTGAAGCCGACGGGAGAGCAGAAACCTTTGTCGCTCGATTTCACCGATTATTGGCCGAAGCCGGACTTGCTCGCACGCATTGGCTTGACCTCGGGAACGACAGGAGCGCCGGCGGCGGTGTGTTACAGCCAGGCATACTGGGTTGAACGTATTGCCACGACGGTGGAAGGTTGCGATGCCCAGACCCGCTTGATGCCGGGCAATCTGCACTTGACCATGGGTAATCTGGCAGCGTTTGCGGCCTTGTTTGCCGGCGGGGTAGTGGTGTTCCATCGCCAGCAGGAATTGGCATCATTTATTGAGACGATCAACTTGCACGGGGTAACCCATGCGATGACGGCTCCCGCCACCATCAAAGGCTTGGCGGCACAACTGCCCTTTGCCGGCAATGCTGTGCCCTCATTGAAGTATTTGCGTTTTGTCGGCGGCGCGGTTTCCGAGCATTTGGTAAAACTGGCGCGGGAAAAAATTACCCCCAATGTGTATTTGTCTTACGGTATCAGCGAAGTCGGCGTGATTGCCATTTCCTCGCCTGAGGTCTTGCATAAGTACCCGGACCATGCTGGTAAGGTCAAGCCTGGTGTTACTGTTGAGGTTGTGGATGCGGCGGGCAAGGTGCTTAAGGCTGGCGAGACGGGGGAACTGCGCGTCAAGTTGCCGAGCATGCTGCCAGGCTATTACAAGAACGAACAACGTACGGCAGAAAAATTTCGTGACGGCTGGTTTTACACCAGCGACATCGGTTCAGTGGATAAAAACGGACTGATCAAGATTGATGGTCGCAGTGATGACAAGATCAATCTGGGTGGAATGAAGTTTTACCCGGAACGCGTGGAGCGCGTGCTGGATGCCCATCCAGAGGTCAATGAGGCAGCCATTTTTACGATGCCGGACAAAAACAATGAGCCGGTCTTGGTCGCTGCGGTGGTGCTGTCGCACGAAGGCAAGCCTGACCAGGATTTGGTCGAGTATTGTCGCGAGAAGAAGTTGGGCAACATGACGCCACGGCGCTTTTTTATCGTCAAGGAGCTGCCGCGTAATCCGGCGGGGAAGGTCGTTCGTGCCTCTCTGCCCGGTTTGCTTAAAAAGCCAGACGCGACACTGCACTGATATACAGCGTCTGACAAGGTAGGCAAGATGATGCGCATCGTTGTCGTGGGGGGGGGGCTGTTCGGCGCCAGTACCGCCTACGAATTAGCCCGCGCCGGTGAAGGTCGTGTCGAGGTGGTGTTGATCGAGCGCGACGCACC
This sequence comes from uncultured Propionivibrio sp., assembly GCA_964521935.1. Lineage (GTDB taxonomy): Bacteria > Pseudomonadota > Gammaproteobacteria > Burkholderiales > Rhodocyclaceae > JADJEF01. The sequence continues at coordinate 6,477 of CAZFSH010000122.1, read as the reverse complement.
CGATGCCCATGCGTCGGCAAAAAACCCCGGCAATCTCAACCCCCTGCTGGCAACCCCGCCGGGGCTGGAAACATTCGCTTTGGCCTGCTTTCATCGCCATGCGTCCTTGTTGAACGAGTTGCTGGAGTTGGGTTGTCAGCCTTATGGCATGGAGCAGGTGCGCCGTATATTGCTAGCTTTTGATGCGGATGAGCTTGCATCGTTGCAACCGATACAGGCACTTTTTTCCCAGACGCCAGGTTTTTCGGCGGAGTATTTGTCACCTGACGTGGTGCGCCATACCGATGCGCGTTTGACTCAGGATGTCTATGGCGCGGTGCTGGTGGAAGGTAACCGTTCCGTACATTCCGGGAATTTTTTGCTGGCTTTGCTGGAAGGTGCCGAACGCTTGGGTGTGCGGCGTGTGCGCGCCGAGGCGACGGGTTTGTTGGCTATTGGCACACACCGGATCAACATGGTCCAGACTACCGCAGGGGATTTTGCTTGTGACGCGGTGGTGTTGGCTTGTGGTCCGTGGGTCGCCGAGAGTCAACGCTGGTTGGGTATGACCTTGCCAGTCCGGCCGATCAAGGGCGAGATGATGCGCCTGAAATTATCCGGTGAAAATATTCGCTATGACTTTACGCACGGCCTGATTTCCTTGTACCGACGGGGTGAGGATGAGTTGTGGTTGGGGGTAACCCGTGAGGACTGTGGCTTTGATGAGGCGCCGAGTGATGCGGGGCGCGAGCGTTTGCTGGCGGGTGCCGAACGCATCATGCCGAAGATTCGCGAGGCTACCGTTATCGAACATTTGGCGTCATTGCGCCCGATGGGGCCTGGCGGCTTGCCCGTGTTGGACGTTGCCCACGGATATGACAACGTGATCCTCGCGACTGGCGGGGGCATAAAAGGCGTGCTCACGTGCGTTGGTATTGGGCAGGCGGTGGCGGAGGTACTGATTCGCGGAAAAACGACATGGCCAGTCGATGGTTTTTCTGTGGCGCGCGATGGACGCGCATTGGCTTTGCCGTGTCATGGCGGCTGAGTTTTGGCACATTGGGGCACTGAGGTAAGGTTGGCATAAAAACATGCGATTTTTTTGTGTTCGTTGTCAGAAAGATCTGGGCGAGGGCTACCAGCCGTTTTGTCCGTGTGGCGGTATGTCAGAAGTGGCCTATGACTGCACGCAGATACAGTTTCAGGATTCCGACAATCCGTATGTCCGCTATCGCGGCTTGCTGCCATTACGCGAACGCTATGACAGTTTGCCTGCAGACGCGCGCTTTACCCCAACAGTACATGCCAAAGCACTGGGGCGCTTGTTGGGTATGCCCCATCTGTATTTGAAAGATGAAACGGTGCTGCCGACCTGCTCAACCAAAGATCGCATGGCAGCGATAGCGCTGGCTTACCTTTGGGAGCGTGGGGTACGCGAGTTCTGTACGTCGTCAACCGGTAACAGTTCGACGGCTTATGCACGGGCGATCAGATTTTTCCCCGACATGAAGCTGTATCTCTTTACGGCAGAAAATTTTTTACCCCGGGTGCACTATGCTGACCACGATCAGGTGGTGCATTTCGCATTGCGTGGGGCAAGTTTTGTTGATGCCTTCGATTTCGCCGGTATTTATGCCCGCGATCATGGGCTGATTTCTGAGCGCGGATTTTTCAATATCGGTCGTCGTGAGGGCTTGAAGCTGGCGTTTCTTGAAGCCAGCGAGCAAATTCCCCGCCCGATTGACTGGTATGTGCAGGCAGTGTCGAGTGCGATGGGCGTTTATGGCTGCTACAAGGGCGCAAAGGAGTTGCTGGCATTGAAAAAAATCTCGCGGCTGCCGCGATTGCTCTGTGCGCAGCAGGAAAGTTGCTCCCCCATGGTGCGGGCGTTTGCTGCCGGTAGTCTGGCAATACGTCCGGAAGATGTGGTGCCGCGACCAGCAGGTATTGCCGAGGCCATTCTCCGTGGTGACCCGACGAAGGCCTATCCGCTTGTTCGTGACTGCGTGGTCGAGAGTGGCGGGGACATGGTGTCGGTGAGCGAGTCGGAGATTCGCGAGGCGCGCCAGATGGTCGAGGAATTGGAAGGACTGCACCCCTGTTTCTCTGCATCAACCGCGGTGGCGGCAGTTATCAAGCGCGTGCGTGCGGCTGCCTTTCCGGTCAATGATACGGTGATGATTAACTTAACTGGGGCAGATCGCTCGCCTGCCGAGACATCGGGAACCGTGCGCTGGGTGGAACGTGTCGGTGACGCATGGCAAGAAGCTAGTTAACTATCTGTAAGTAGCGCCGTGTCACAGCGGCTGAGTTTTGATTGATTTCTGTACCGGTGTAAATCTGGAATCCCATGCTTAAAAAAATTATCCTGGCCTTGCTGCGCAGCAAGTACGCACCTGAGCTGATTGCGTCGACAATTGTCATCAATATTCTTGGTTTGGCATCGTCGATGTACAGCATTCAACTGCTGAACCGCTATGTAACCATCGGCTTGGCACCTACGCTGGTGACGCTGACGATAGGCGTATTTCTGGCCATCGCCTTTGAAGTGGCCTTACGCAAACAGCGGCAGCATGTGTTGGTGCAGTACAGCCATGGCACCGATATGTCGGTGAGCGAACGGGTGTTCAAGGCGTTTTCCTACTCCCGGTATGACCTGTTGCATCAAGTTCCCTTGCCGACGCGGCGCGAGGCGCTGAATGCGCCGTCGACGCTTCAGCAATTGGGCTCGACGACCAACTATGGCGCCTTGCTCGATTTGCCCTTTTGCCTGCTCTATCTACTTGCAGCGGCGTTGTTGTATTGGCCTTTGGGCATTTTTGCGTTTATCGCTTGTGCCTGGACGCTGATCTTGGGTGTTCTGGGCGAGCGCCTGCAACGCCAGTCGGCAGAGGAGCATGCCAAAGCCAGTTCGCGCGCGCAGCAATTGCAGCAGTTTTTGCTTTCTGCGGGCGAGACGATACGTTGCCTGCCACTGGTACGGCCTTTGTCAAAACGTTGGACGGAAGTGCAAGATGACAGCTTGGGCGCTCGCCGTGATGGCATGGTGCATCAGTCCAACTTGCAAACCACCATTCAAACGGTGGGACAGTTGCTGACTGTGTTTGTGTATGCCTTTGGTGCGGCGGCGGCGGTGCGTGGCGATTTGACTACCGGAGCTTTGATCGGCGCCAATATTTTGGTTAGTCGTGCGTTTGCCGTGTGCAGTCGGGCGGCCTATCTGGCTGACCCGACCTTGCGTGCCGAGCGTGCCGATAAAGCATTGCAGGAGGTTGAGGCGAGCGAGCAGGAGCCGCAATCGGGAATCAGCCCAGCTGCACTTCATGGGCGCTTGGAGTTGGTGGATCTGGCATTTTTCTATCCACAGCAGCCGGTACCTTTGTTTGAGCGGCTTGATCTTGAGCTTCAGCGCGGGCAGGTGCTGGTACTGGCGGGGCCGAATGGCGCAGGTAAGTCGTCGTTGATCAAAGTGATGCTGGGCTTGCTGCCGCCAATACGCGGGATGGTCCGTGCCGACGGTATTGAATTGCGCCAACTGGCGCAGGAGTGGTGGCGATCACGGGTTGGCTATGCCCCACAAGAGCCCGTTTTTTTTGACGGAACCTTGCGGGAAAATCTCTTACTGGATCGTGATATTGACGACGCACAACTGCTGGAGCTCATTCGTGAAATGGGCCTCGATGGCTTCTTGGCGAATGATCCGGCGGGGCTGGACAGGATGGTCAGTAGCCATGAAACCGGCTTGGCCATGGGCTTGCGTCGGCGGTTTGTCTTGATCCGGGCAGTGCTGGGTGATCCACGCGTGATTTTTCTGGATGACCCGACGGAGGGACTCGATCAGGCTGGTCACGCCGCAGTGGCCAAACTGCTTAATCGATTGTTGCAGGAAGGGCGTACCTTGGTGGTGGCGAGCAACGAAAGTTTTATTTTGCGGGCCGCAGATATGGTGGTGGACATGTCCAAAAAGCCGGTTCCGACGGTGACTGCGGTGCCACGAACCCCAGCGCTGACCGATGGGGAGGGCGCATGATGGCCCGTTCGCTACGTCAGTTTCTGGATCGATTGCGGGCCGTTGCCTGGCGTGAGAAAGTCCAAACCTTGAGCCGGTATCTGGTTGATCGCTGGCACGCGATTGAGTGGCAACGGCGGGTTTTTGCGTTTATCGACTACGCAGAGCGAACGATGGCGCGCGTCGAGGCACTCTGGAATGAGCGCTTGGCTCGCATTGAATCGACACCGCAAGGTGCCCGCATGCTGGACTCGTTTCGACGCAATCCTTTGCTCTGGATGTTGGTCGCTTGTGTGGCGACGTTTGTAATCTGGGCATCGTTCTTTCCACTTGACGTGGCGAGTTATGCGCAGGGACAGGTGATACCTGCCGGGCAGTTGAAACGCATCCAGCATCTTGAAGGCGGCATTATTCGTGACATCAAGGTGGCGGAAGGGCAGCAGGTACCTGCCGATGCCGTGATCGCTGAGCTTGAGGACGTTGCATCAGGATCGGATGTGGCAGATTTGAGCGCGCGCTATGCCAGCCTGGAGGCAAAGGTTCTGCGTCTGACAGCCTCGCTGGATAAATCGCCAAGTCTGAAATTGCCGGAAGAGTTGGAACGTGACTATGCCGAAATTGCGCGCGATGCACGGTCAGCCTTTGAGGCTTACCGTAGCCGCTACAACGCTATGGTCCAGACGCATGAGTCGCGTATGGCAACGCGCCGTGCGGAAATCCAAGAAGCCAGGGAGCGCTTGGTGGGCCTTCAGTCGCGCAGCCGTTTTATTGCCGAACAGGTGAAAATCAGTGAGGAAATGCTGCGTCAGAAGCTCACTAATGATTATGAACACTTGCAGTTACGCAAGGAGCAAGCCCAAATCGACTCGGATCGAAATAGCACCATTGCCAACGAGCGCCGAGCCGGTACTGCACTTGATGAAGAAACCGCCGCCTTGTCAGCGTTTCGTCATGAGGAAGACGTTGGCTTACGCAAGGAGTTGCTCGATGCCTCTACCGAACTGGCGTCACTGAAGGAGCGTTTGCGCAAGCCGAGTGACTCCAAGGACCGCACCTTGGTACGCAGTCCCGTTGCCGGTACGGTGATGATGCTGTACTTCAAAAACAAAGGTGCGGTGGTGGCACCAGGTGGAACCATTGCTACCTTGGTACCAGAGGGCGAAGCATTATTGATTGAGGCGAAATTGCCCATTTCAGAAATTGGTTACATTTGGGTTGGCGCACCGGCGCGCTTGTCGATTGCATCGGGGGGTAATGGCTTTTCGACGATTTCGGCCAATGTCGTGCACATCAGCCCGGATGCGGTGCTGGATGAAAAAACCGGCGCGAGCCATTACGTGGTGCGCCTTGCCCCGAAGGAATTAGCGTTCCGGAGGGGGAATGATACGTATGCTTTGCGCCCTGGTGTCCAGGTCACGGCCGCTATCCTGACTGGCGAGCGATCGGTCATGCGTTTACTGCTTGAGCCCTTCTTGGGCAGCAGTGTGCATCCGCTGACCGAGCGTTGATTGCTGAACGCGGAATGATTGATCCGGCTCCGTTTCCAGAATCACTTAGCCTGGAGCTCCAGCGGAGCACGGTTGTTAAAGGCTATATTTTTGGCAATGTCCAGCCTGCCTTGGTGGTGCGTTTGGGCGTGGCTGGCACTGAGGCAAAGGTGCCAGAGCTTGTTGCGCGCGTGCGCAATGCTTTGTTAGCCGTGCTGCCGATGCCCCATCAGAACACCGGTGCTCAGAGCAACTGGCAGTCTTTGATGTTGGCCGTTGGCGGTATCGCAACGTTGCTTCAGGAGGCGAGCGGGATACCCATTGTGGGGGATATTCGCGTCGACGAGATACCTTCCAATCAGGTTGCTTCGATCAATCAACGTGTGTTTCAGTTAGCTATGCCCTCGCCTTATCCTCAGGCGGCCAGTGCGGCAGTTCGCTGGGCTATGGAGGTGTTGTATTTTTTTGCACATACGCCAGCGCAAGCCTTGACGGACGAGCAGACGAACAGTCTGTCTAGTTTGTTGGCTGAGTTGGCGACACGGGCGCCACCCGGGTCTAACAATAGTCGGTTTATTCGTGCCGCCCATGCGCTGCGCATTCCTGTGCTGGAACTGCCTGGTCCTATTTTTCAGTTTGGCTGGGGTAGACGCGGGCGTTGGTTTGTCAGCAGTATTACCGATGAAACTTCGGCCATTGCCACTGCGCAAACCAAAAACAAACAGCTGACCAATGCAACATTGCGTATTGCTGGCTTGCCTGTACCGGACGGACAGTTGGTCACTAGCCCTGCCATGGCAGTAAGCGTTGCGGAAAAATTGCGCTACCCGGTTGTCGTCAAACCGGCGAACCTTGACCAAGGTGTGGGTGTTACCGCATGCCTGAATACGCCCGATAGTGTGAAAGCGGCTTATCGCGAAGCTGCGCGCCATTCCAGAAAAATTCTAGTTGAGCGTCATATTCCCGGTATGTCGCTACGTATCACTGTCTTTCGTGGCAAAG
>CAZFSH010000121.1:0-8538 GCA_964521935.1 uncultured Propionivibrio sp. | reverse complement strand
CAGCCTCCATGACCAAGGCGTACGCCACGCGCTCAAAAACGCGGAAGACAAACAGTAAACCATTACGCAGATCGGGCATCTGGAAGTCTGTGCGCGTGTCCTGAAAGCGGTCGATGACCAACTCTCCAGCACGATCAATCGCCAGAACGTGACCCGGCTCCAGGCCATCGGCCTTGCCCAGATTGATACTGATGACATTGTTACGTCCGGCAAAGGCGCTGTCGCCGGTCATGCCCAGGACTTGCCCGCGCAGCGCTCGCTCGGGGGCGTGGGGCAAATAATTCACGATTTCGCTGCGCGGCGCTGGCAGCAAGTGGTCTTGCGTCTGGATTTCCTGCTTGCCGGTCTTGATCAGGAAGTCCGCCGGATCGCCCTCACTCAGCTGCCGGGCGGTACCGAGAAACTGTGCCTCGTAGCCCAACACCAGGCCGGTAGTCGGATCAGTCATCGCCGTACCGCGACGGAAAATCTGCCAGTCACGCTGGGTTTTGGCAACATTGGTCACATAGATATGATCGCCATTGCCGGCCAGCACCCGGTTGTCTTGCAGGCCGACAATGCGCGCCGCCGCATCCAGCTCGCCTTGCCCAAGCACCAAGGGCTTATCAAGGAAGGCCGCGATCGACTCCGGTGCGACCGTCCAGATTTCTTTTTTGATCAGCTCCGTGCGCAACTGCGGCGCCAGCTTGACGGTTTCCACCAGCAAACGCGGTGTGCCACCCGTACGATCGAGTACCAAGACCTGGCCGGGATAGATCAGCTGTGGATTTTTGATCTCGGCTTTATTGAGCTTGAACAGCTCCGGCCAGCGCCAGGGATCTTTGAGGAATTTGTTGGCAATGCCCCACAGCGTGTCGCCAGGCACAACGATGTGCCGCTCGGGCGCGTTCGCTGCCAAGACCTTGTCCAGCGCCGGAACGGCCTTGGACTCGGCAACACTGGCCGCGCTTGCGCCCATCGACACCAGCGCAAACCCCAGAAACAGCCCAGATATAATGTGACGCGTGTTCTTACGCATTGAGTCCTCCGGGACGCGGCCCAGTAATGTTCCATTGGAAGCCGATTCTGCCCGACTCTCCCTTACACAGCAATTCCTGAACGAGTCAATTCATGGCCCTTTTGCCGATTTTGCATTACCCCGACATTCGCCTGCACACCAAGGCCAAACCGGTTGCCGAGATCACCTCGCGCATCCGCCAACTGGCCGCAGACATGGCCGAAACCATGTACGCCGCACCAGGTATTGGCCTCGCCGCGACGCAGGTTAATGAGCACATCCGGCTCGTCGTGATCGACACCTCGGAAGACAAGTCCGGCCTGCGCACCTTCATCAATCCGGAAATCATCGCGAAATCGGGTGAGTGCGAAGGCGAAGAAGGCTGCCTGTCTGTCCCCGGCGTCTATGAAACCGTCAAACGCGCCGAAAACGTCACCGTGCGTGCGCTCGGCCTGGATGGCAAAGCCTTTGAACTGACGGCCGACGGCCTGCTGGCTGTATGCATCCAGCATGAGATCGACCACCTCGATGGCAAGGTATTTGTTCAGCACCTGTCGCAGCTCAAGCAAACCCGCATCAAAAGCAAGATCCTCAAGCAAGCACGGGAAGTCATGTGAGACTCATCTTCGCCGGCACCCCTGAATTCGCCGCCGTCGCGCTAACGGCGCTCATCGCCGCCGGCCACGAGATCGCCCTCGTGCTCACGCAACCGGATCGTCCGGCCGGGCGCGGCATGCAACTGCAGCCCTCGGCCGTGAAACAGGTGGCGCTGGCGCACCAGATTCCCGTTTTCCAGCCAGAGAAACTGCGCGACCCCGCTACGCACGAACCGATCAAAGCCGCCCAGGCCGAGCTCATGATCGTCGCCGCTTATGGCCTGATTCTGCCCCAGGCCGTGCTCGACATTCCCGCACGCGGCTGCCTGAACATCCACGCCTCGCTGCTACCGCGCTGGCGCGGTGCCGCGCCGATTCACCGGGCCATCGAAGCCGGCGACCGCGAAACCGGCATCACCATCATGCAGATGGAAGCCGGTCTCGATACCGGCCCGATGGTGCTGGCCGAAACCCTACCGATTGCCCCCAATGAAACCACGGGCGAGCTGCACAACCGCCTCGCCGCGCAAGGCGCCCGCCTTATCGTCGACGCGTTGGCACGGCTCGATCAGCTCGCGCCGGTCGCCCAACCAGAAATCGGCGTCACCTACGCGCACAAAATCAGCAAGGATGAAGCGCAGCTGGACTGGGCGCAGCCTGCGGCGGTGTTAGCCAGAAAAATCTGCGCCTACAACCCCTTTCCTGGCGCCGCGATGACGCTCGCCGGGCAGCCGGTAAAAATCTGGCGCGCCCATGCGACAGATGCGAAGGTCGGTGGCACCATCGATGGCATGATCACCCCCGGCCAGGTACTGCACGCTAGTGCCCAAGGCATCGTCGTCGCCTGCCAAGATGGCGCACTGTGCATCACCGCGCTGCAAAAGGCCGGAGGGCGCCGTCTCACAACAGCTGAGTTTTTGCGTGGGCATCCGCTGGGCTAAACATGGGACTCATCCAACTTATCTACGTCAGCTCGGCCAGCAAGCTTTTGGATGCGGCGGAACTGGAGCGCATTCTCGCTACCTCGCGCCAGCACAATACGCCCGCGCACATCACAGGCATGTTGCTTTACGCCGAAGGCAGCTTCATCCAGGTGCTGGAGGGCGAGGAGGCCGATGTCCTGCACACCTACCAACGTATCGACAAGGACCCACGCCATCGCAATCTCATCGTGATCGAACGCGCACCCATCGGCGAGCGCCAGTTTTCCCAATGGCATATGGGCTTTCGCAGCCTGAGCGAGGCGGATGCCGCCGAGCATCCTGGCTATGCGCCGTTCTTCAAACGCGGCTTCGATGCCGCCACGCTCGGCGCCCAGCCCGGTACCGCCCTCGCGATGCTGCTCAATTTCCGCCTCACCATGCGGTGATTTCCTGGTCAAGGCCACGAAGTCGCTACGCCAGCGCCGCCACCGGTGGGTTAGCCTCAAGCAGTAAAGTCGCCTGACTCAAGGCCTCAGCGAGACTTTCGCCCAACGCCTGCACATCCGCCGCGCTCAGCGTGCCGCCCTCACGCAAACGCTGCTCGTGCTCATCGGCCAGGGCATACATGCGCACGGCGCCCAAACTGCCCGCCACGCCCTTGAGTCGATGCGCCAAGTCCGCGCGCAGGGCGCTATCGAGGGTTTGCTGATACTCGCCAGCAAACGCCGGGTAGTCGCTGGCAAACAAGTGCAACAGTTTGAGGTAGGACGTAGGCTTGCCACGCAGTCGGTGTAAAGCCGTGGCCGTATCAAATGCGATCACCGAAGGCGGTATCACTAATGAATCCGAAGACTCTGGGAAGTTCTCGTCGGCATCCACCAGCGCCCGTCGCGGCTGTTGGTGCGCCGCTTTCCCGCAAGGCGGAACATAACGTAGCACCGCCGCCATCAAGTCTTCGAACACCACGGGCTTAACCAGGTGATCATTCATGCCCGCTTGCAAACTGCGCTCACGATCACCGGTCATGCCATGTGCCGTCATCGCAATGATCGGCAGCTCGGCGTTAGCCGGGTCCGCGCGCAAGTATTGGGTGGCGTGGTAACCGTCCATCACCGGCATCTGTACATCCATCAGTATCAAGTTGAATGGCTGCTGACCCGACTCGCCAGACAGACGACTGGCAGCGACACAGGCCAGCGCCTGCTCACCATTGTTGGCCAGCACCACGCTGGCACCGGCTGATTCGAGCAGGTCGCGGGCAACTTCCTGATTGATCGGGTTGTCATCGACCACGAGCACATGCACGCCATCAAGGCGGTGGTCATGCACGGCTCCACGGCGATGGCGTCCTGCCCGTGTCGCCGGGGTGTCGGTCAAGGTTTCGGCCAGCGAATCAAATAGCGACGATGCCGTAAAAGGCTTGAGGAGAAAATGCCGCACACCCAAGGCTGCCGCCTGCTGCCGCAAAGACGCATTGGCCTGCGCCAGCAACACAACAATCTCCGGTGCCTGGCGCGGACCGTGCTCCCTGAGCCAGCGTACCAGCGCCAAGCCCTCTCCCTCTGCATTCCGCTCGGCATTCCCCGCTGAAGCACCCAGGTTCCCATCTATCAAAATGAGATCAAAGCGCTCCCCCGGATCGGCAAGCAGCGTAATCGCCTGTGCCATGGAGGAAACAGCGACCGGCTTATCGCGAAACGCTTCCAGCATCGCCACCGTGGCGTAACGCAAACTGTCGTTATCGTCCACCAGCAACACGCGCCGGGCCCAGGCACTGCGGCGCTGGGCGAGTTGCGGTGTGGCACGCAACTGCTGCCCTGCCAGACTTGGTTCAGCCTGATTTACATCCTGCGGCAAGCTGAAACACACCTCGAAACTGAATGTACTGCCGGCGCCTGCTACGCTGTGCACCCAGATGCGTCCGCCCATCAGCTCGACCAGGCGGCGAGAAATCGCCAGCCCCAGGCCCGTGCCGCCAAAGCGGCGGGAAATAGAGCTGTCGGCCTGCTGGAAAGACTGGAACAGACGACTCTGCTGATCCGCCGACAGTCCGATCCCGGTGTCGTGCATGTCAATCTGTAAGCGCAGCGACGTGGCCGTGCGCGCCGTCGCCCGAACACGCAGGGTAATACCGCCGCTCTCGGTGAATTTCAGGGCGTTATTGCCCAGATTGGTAATCACTTGTGCCAAGCGCAAGGGGTCGCCAACCAGGCGTTCCGGCAAGCCCGGTTCCCTATCCAGAACAAATTCCAGCTGCTTTTCTTCGGCACGTACCGAGAGCATGGCCACCAGATTGTCGAACACGTGATTCAGCTCGAAGGGGATAGCCTCCAGCACCAGCTGACCGGCTTCAATTTTCGAGAAATCCAGCAAGTCGTTGATCAGCGCGAGCAGTGCCGAGGTAGAGAAATTCAGCTTATCCACATAACCGGCCTGGCGCTCATTGAGGCCGCTACGCTCAAGCAGTTGCACCATGCCGAGCATGCCATTGAGCGGAGTACGAATTTCATGGCTCATATTGGCCAGAAAACTGCTCTTGGCCTCGTTCGCGGCATGCGCGGCATCCCGCGCTTTGGCCAGTTCCAGACGGTTTTGCATCGACTCCGTCACATCCTGCAAGGAGCCGCGCAAAAATTTTTCGCCATTGGTGTCGTAAGTCACGCGGCCCGATACGGCCACCCAGATCAGCTTGCCATCACAGGGCCGAATCAGCGCATGCACTTGGGAAAAATTCGTCAGTTGGCCGCTATCGAGCTCGCTCTTCAGGCGCAACAAGGCCGCCACCGACTCCGGCGCCATGGCGGCGATGGCCGGATAAAGTTCGCTCGCCAGCGAATAGTAGCCACCGTCGCGCTCGGGCAGGCCCAGAATCTCGGCGGCACGGCGACTGAAAAACACCTCATCGACCAGCACCGGCTTGGTCCAGAACGCCGAGCGCGTCAGCTCCAGCACATGTTCGGCGTCGGCATGAGTCGCGGCAAGCTCTTGCGTACGTGCCGCGACTTTTCTCTCCAGGCTGGCATTGAGTTCGCGCACTTGCGCTTCTGCCGCACGGCGCAAGCGCACATCGTCTTCCAGCGCCGCAATATTTTCACGCAGCGAGGCCTTCATGCCCGCGATGCCGCGCACCAGCAAGTCCAACTCGTCAGCCGTGTCTGCGGATGGCTCACGTCGGTCCAGGTGAAGCTCGGCGGCCAGCGTCGCCGGCGACAATTTCGCCACATGGCTCGCCGTGCGCCGCAAATGGCGAGTGACCTGACGCTCAAACAAAATCAACATGACGATGGTCAGCAGGCTGACCACGATGATCGACGCGATCAAGGCATCCAGATAATGCCCAAGCAGATCACGGCGCACCGCCGGCATATCGACCGCCACGATCAGTTCACCGATAGCCGTCGTCACGCCACCATGGTTAAAGCGCACCGGGAAGTGGCGCTCCAGCATGTCTGCGCCCACTTGCCCTCGCGCCAGCACCAGGCCTTCCTGATCATTAAGCGTCACCGCCGCTACGTACGGGTAATTGGTTATCGAGGCCACCGTTGTGCGCGCGGCGTCACGATCAAACGCCCATAGGCCGCGACTGATCACCGGCACCAGCACCGTTTCAATCTGGGCAAAGCGTTCGTCAATCGCGACCAGGGCCTTGCGATAGTCCAGCCACAGTTGCAGTCCGGCCACGAACACCGCCAAGGTCAAGGCCCACACGAGCGCCTGGGTAACGAGCCGCAAACCCAGACCACCACGGATTTTTTTTACGGCAGCGCGGAAGCCACCGAAACGGGGACTATTCATGGCGGAACGCGTAGCGTATCGGGAGCAAAGGACGGGGCGTTGATCTTACGGCGATTCAGCAGGCAATGCACTCGCTAGAAGTAGCGATATCGGGATACCGCGCGGCACAGCGCAGGCTAGACTACGCCCATGACAACTTCTGCCTCCTCCCAGCCGGCCAGCGCTTCGGCAAACGCTAATGACCAGTCCGTGGCAAACCCCGTGACGCCTACGTTAGCCCCACCCCTATCGAGCAGCCTGCGACTGGGCGCTGAAGTGCTCGCCAGCGTGCTCGAAGGGCGCACGCCCGACGCCGCCTTGGCGGCAGTCGCCAGCGACCAGCGACCCGCCGTCATGGACTTGGTATTCACCACCTTGCGCGCCTATGGTCGCGGCGACTTTTTCCTCGCCCGCCTGATGCAAAAGCCGTTGACCGAAAATGGTCAGCCACTGATTCGTGCTCTCTTGCTGCTGGCACTGCAACGGCTGGAACAGGAAGTACAGAGCGCCCATACCACCGTCGATCAGGCGGTCACCGCCGCCAGCGAAATTCACCACGGCAAATTCAAGGCGCTGGTCAATGGCGTGCTGCGCAATTTTTTGCGCCAGCGTGCCGAGTTATCCGCGGCCGCGGCGGCGGACCCGATTGCCCACACGCAGCATCCCATCTGGTGGCACAACCGTCTGCAGCGCAATCACCCCCAAGACTGGACGGCGATCGTCGCGGCCGGCAATAGCCGCCCACCCATGAGCCTGCGCATCAATCTGCGCCGTACCACAGCGGCTGACTTTTGCCGCAAGCTCGATGCGGCCGGCATCGGCTATCGCGCACTCGGCCCCAGCACCGTGCTGCTCAATACCCCCATGCCCGTGTCACGCCTGCCCGGCTTTGCCGAAGGCGAGTGCTCGGTGCAAGATGCCGGCGCACAACTCGCCGCATCCTTGCTCGACGCGCAGCCAGGCATGCGCGTGCTCGACGCCTGCGCCGCCCCCGGCGGTAAAACCGCGCATCTGCTGGAACAGGCCGAACTGGATTTATTGGCTCTGGATGCCGACGTCACGCGGCTGGAGCGCGTACGGGAAAACCTGGCGCGCTTACAGCTGTCGGCAACACTGAAGGTTGCCGATGCGCGCAGCGCGGGCAGCTGGTGGAACGGCCAGCCCTTCGAGCGCATTCTCGCAGACGTACCCTGCTCGGCCTCGGGCGTGGTGCGTCGACATCCGGATGCCAAATGGCTGCGTCGTTCGGAAGACGTCGCCAGCTTTGCCCGCACCCAAGCCACCATCCTCGAGTCGCTGTGGCCGACGCTGGCGCGCGGTGGCAAACTGCTTTACGTCACCTGCTCGCTGTTCACGCGCGAAAATGGCGGCCAGATCGAACGATTTGTCGCCACCCACAGCGATGCGGTACGGCTGCCCATCGACGTCCCGCCCGACCATAGCGTGCAAACGGCTGCCCGCCTCAATAACAAGGAGCTGCTGCTCTTGCCCAACGACGACCACGACGGTTTCTTTTATGCACTGCTGGCCAAGCGCTAGTCGGCAATACCTCATTAGCAATTGGGGTGACAGCGTGCGTGGTCACCCTGGCAGCTACACTGGCAGCTACCTTGGCAGCTTGCTGGGCGTACTTTTTTTAGCGCTATGTTTGTCCTTATGTCCCTTGGCGTCAGCAGCGAATGACATCGAGCCGCTTGAGGCGCACATCAGTGTCGATGACGAAGACGTATCGCTCTCCGCCGAATTCGCCATCAACCTGGGCAACCGGCTCGAAGACGCACTGCAGCGCGGCATACCGCTGAGCTTCAAGCTCGAATGCGTGATCGAGCGCCCGCGCGAATACTGGCTCAGTGAGCACGTCACCACGTATAGCCAAACCTACCGCCTCAGTTACAGCAGCCTGACGCGGCAATACCGGCTGGCGATCGGCAGCCTGCACCAGAGCTTCACTGCCCTGCCTGACGCACTGCGTGTACTCGGACGCCTCAATAACCTGGGCATTGCCGAGCGCAGCGTGCTGCGTCCGGCGACCCGCTATACCGCGGCCTTGCGCCTATCGCTCGACAGCAGCCAGCTACCCAAACCCTTCCAGCTCGATGCCCTGACCAGCAATGCCTGGAAGATCGACGCCAAGACCAAGCGCTGGGAGTTCAGCTCGCCATGAGCGTGCACGGTTTGCGATGAGAATTTCCCTCAGCGTCTTCGCTGCCCTCGGCGCCATCCTGCTCTTTTTGCTGGCGCAGGCCTC
>CAZFSH010000120.1:0-8559 GCA_964521935.1 uncultured Propionivibrio sp. | reverse complement strand
GGTGAAGGTATCTCGCAAGGAATTGATGATGTCGCCCCTTGAAATTCCACGGGGAACACGAACCGTATAGATACGTTCTCCCGCTTCACCGTTACTCGAATCCTGATGGTTGAAATGGCGAAGACGGGACTTGAGAATCATGAATTCCCCGAGATACTGGTACTCATCTTCTCCTTTCCAGCCGTCGTTGAACTGAAACGTCAGTCGGCGATAGCCGTCAAAGCGAAACCCCATGACCATTACTCCTTGGCTAGGATCGCTTCGATCGCTCGATGCAGGCTCGCCACGACATCTGGATCAACCTCAGATACGTAGAACCCCCGCTTGAAGACATCGACCACCTTGCCATCCACGTCCAAGGAAGGGATCGTCATGACCTCATCGTCATCACAGCCTTCCACATCGTAATCAAGCACGGTGAATTCCAGCATCACGATCGAGGTGACTCCCGTAATCAATCCGCCTTCGAGACCGATCAAGCATCGAATCGGTTCATCGAGGTTTATCCGTTCGCATAGCGCATCGATCCCTTCTGAATTCAAGGATATTTGTGTGTCGCCATCGGTCGCAATATGGTGAATATCATCGCAACGATTAGATGGTTCCCCCTGTCCTTCACGTTGGTAGAAGCGAAGTGCAGCGAGGATCGTTGCAAGTTCAGCGGCATCCACTGAAATGATGGTTTGAGACATTGTCCGGCTCCAATAAAAAGCGGAGCCATTGCCCCATGCGGGGCAATACCCCGCATGGGTTGATAAGTAATACTTCCTTAACCAATAGCCAGTCAGCTACGGAAGAAATCGGTGTAACCGTTGGTCGGCTGGAGCGATCCGAACTTGTAGTTCGGGTTATCCAGCAGCAACAAGTAATGCACCGCGTCCTTCCGCTCTTGCTCTGATAGCTCGCCAGTCCTCAGCAACGCTATCAGTCCTGACTTGAACAACTCTCGGTAGGCGCCAGGCTTTGGTGTGTGCTTCATCGATCTTCTCCCTTCGGGGAGTAATCGACAATGCATTCCGCCGTCCGCTGGTTGTATACCGATGTCCAGTAGCCATTGCGCGCCCATTGCTGGGCGAACTGGACGGCCTTTTCCCGGGAAAGATTGACGCGGTCGTGGACAGGCGCTGCCTGCATCCCTTTGTCAGTCCGTGGGTCATGGATCGTTGCCAGTGCTTGGTAAATTTGCTCCTTCATATGTCCTCCAAAATAATGGGGACACACTCCCCCAGTCGGGGAACGTGCCCCCTGACTAGGGAATAACAATTGAGCTAGATCACTCGACCATCGTCGGCAATGCCGAGATTGAAAGTCGAAATCCAGCCACGATTAAAGGCATCCAACAAAAAGGTCACCAAGGCTCGCTTGGCAACTCGTCGTTGAATGTCGTTTGCTGCCTTCTGCTCTCCGCTGTCGCCGCGATACATCGCTGCGATGGCGTTTCGGATAGTCAGCACCTCGCTCTCATCAATCGACACGGGTTTCAAAGCACGCCCCTTTCTGCAAAGGAGATTGTCTTGTTGCCGGCGACGACAAAGTGATCCAATACCCGCACATCCACCAGCGCAAGCGCTGTTTTCAGGGTGTTGGTGAGCATTTCATCCGAACGAGACGGTTCAGCATCCCCGCTGGGGTGGTTGTGAGCAAATATCACGGCTGCTGCATTGTGAAAAAGTGCTCGCTTGACCACTTCACGGGGATACACCGAGGTTTGCGTCAATGTCCCGCGAAATAACTCTTCGGCGACAATCAAACGATTCCTCGCATCCATCCACAGGCACATGAAGACTTCGTGCTCGTAGTTACCGATACGACCAGAGAGGTAGGACGACACAGCATTGGGTGAACTGAGGCAAACACCTGATGCGTTCATATCCTCCTGGATCGCCCGAACGTAAAGCTCCTTCGCGGCGGCAATTTGGGGATGAACCACATACGGCTCCCGATCTTCCCCCGCAAGAATGCTTCGCTGCCTGGGCGTACAAATCCCGAAGACTTCCGGGAGACGCTGCTTCGCCAAGGAACGTCCGGCTGAACCACAAATCATTTCCAGCAATTCCGCGTTGCTCATGTCAATCACGCGCTTTTCCATTTCGATTCCTTTCATGAAATGGGGTCGCACGTATCCCCCAAGGGCACGTGAGGCCCCTGTAGGGTGAATGGGTAGATCGGCCAAGGCCAACAACCCGATTTAGAACAACACTGACTGCTTGTCGGCGTAAGCCAACCAGCGCTCGAAAGCGCCAGGCATGTTGCAGTAGGCACGAACGGCATCGAGAAAATCCTCCTGCCTTGCCCGGGTCACGACCTCGGCAATCACCGATTCCGCATCCCCCATCTCGAAGCAGGTATCCCACTGCCGCTCGCCAAGCTCCTCCCAACCTTCGTCCCACAATCGGTAATGGCGAACATCGCCATCCAGACCGTGCTTGAAAGCCAGGCAAAGGAACTCGACGCGGTACTTGCGCCCTTCCTCACCGCACCGGTAAATTTTCCGGCGCAGGCAATGGAGTCGATCGACAATTCTCCTCAGGCTTGGATCACGCATGGGCATCCCCCTCCTCTTTCGAGGACGAGTTACCCGCCTTCAGGATCTTGTCGGCCGCCGCAAACACCCGCCGTGCTGACTTCTCAGGGAATTCCTCCCCGTTAAGCCAGTGCTGGATATAGCCACGACTTTCCTCCATACCCGGCAACCCTAGGGTTGCACAGCACAGATAGGCCGTTGCTTCGGCTTCCGCCTCCTTGATGCACTTGGGTGTCGTCGGGCCATCGGACATCACTCCCGTCTCATCCCCTGTAGCCGTGTGGCCCAGTAAATGATGGGCAACTTCGTGGAAAAGCGTCTTCCACGGCATTGCCGCCACCGGGTTGATGGCCACTTCGCGAACACCACGTTTGGCATAGCCCTGGCAGTTGCCATCGATCATCTCGAAGGGAACCTCGAGGATGTTCAAGGTCGCCAGTGCCGTCGCCTTGTTCCAGTCCGGCATGACAACCTGCGGGCTAAGTGCTTCCCCTTCGGTTTGATCAACGCTGAACCAGTGGCGCTTGAGTAGGAAAATCATGAAGGTTCCCAGAACGGACTCCTCCTGATCATCCCCATCCATCCCCTTTCGCTTCATCGTGACGGGCATGATGAGTGAAAGAGCCTTTTCTCCCTTCTTGACCTGCCGACCGAGCTCCTTCCATCGGTTGAAGCTGGCAATCGGGGCCAAGGGCAAACCGCGTTCCCCCAGTTGAATTGACGCAAGAATCGCGTTACCCAATGAGTAGTTGTGGAACACCGAATACGCCTTGGAGAGCGTTCCGGGAACAGACAGCGCCTCTTGCAGCAGAGCATTCCAGTCAGGCTTATCCATGACAAGCCTCCCTGGTTTCCCTTATCCACCAACTCGATGAACCCAGATCTACCCCAGTAACAGGGTGCCTATCGATCAAGTCAGCAAACGCTGTCCATCCTCTCGGAGCACGATAAGCGCGAACATCGCCACGGCCATTGAACCGGCGCCAGCGAGTCGTGCCATCTTCATAGTGATACATAGCGGCCTCCAAACAAAAAACCGCCGGAGGCACCAATCCCCTCGCCGGGGAAGTGCCCCGGCGGGGTTGTGAATGACAGGCAGTTGCCTGACTGTCGTTAAATGCTGTTTATTTCGAGCGGCCAGCTACCGCCTCTGACTCCCAGGGTTACCCGTGGGGGACAAGTCTGCTTTCCGCAACGCACCTCGCGATGCGTTCTGGAAAGCCCGCCTTGCGGCGGACTTTGGTTTCAAGAAATCAATTTGAGAAGACCTCTCTCCAACAGCGCCTTGAGTTGCACGCTGAGTACCTGAACCAGAATGACCGATCCGGTAAAGAGAAGCACCCGTTTCCCGTCGGCAAGCTCTGCGACGGTTTGTTGCCCGATGTACTGATATTTCATGATGCCCTCCAGGTGCAAGGGATCCACAGCCAAATGTAGCGTGGCCATGTGTCGATATCAGATGAGCAAACCCTAGATGAGCAGGCCATAGCGTCATCTCCTTCACGCAACACGACGCATGGCCAGCTCAACGGATTGCAAGGTCGGGAAACCTGCCTTGCCATCCCGATTAAGGATGTCGAGCCAATCGAGCGACTTCTGGCCAGCAGGAATTTCACCGGCAGGAACGATCGCACTAGCCTGGATACCCATCTCCCAGAGACGCTGAACAAGTTGCTTGGCTGCTTCCTGTCCATGACCTCGAGGATGTTGCACTGTAGGTCGATCCTTGTCGGCAAAGACCAGGATCTGCCTCACGCCCGCAGGTGGGACGAAGTTTTCCAGCAGATGTGCATTGACTGCGCACCAAACCGGCATCTTCATTCCCTCCATGACCGCTAGCGCCGTCTCCAGACCTTCGGCCAAGGCCAGCACCTCACCAGGCTCTACAAGATGTATCGCGCCGCCTGTCAGCTTTCGCTGCTTCGGAAAGCGCATCAGCTTCTTCGGAGACTCGACAGGCGCCTTGTGTCCATCCATCGTCAGATACGTTCGATGAATCGTGATGGCTTCACCATCCGGGCCTTGGACCATCGCCAAGATGACGGGAAAAGTACCAACTTCCTTTCTCTCCTGATAGTAGGCCAAGGAGGGATGAAGTCGAAGCGTTTCCGGTTGGCGTATGGCGATCCCGCGTCGTGCCAGATACAGCCTGGCAGGCTCCGCGTCACGATGCGCTAGATGAATCGATTCACTCCAGACCCGATTGAGCGCCTGTCGCGATTTTTCCTCATCAACGTCTGACCGATCTTGGCGAATGATGGTTCGTCGTGCTGTCGGTGTGTAAGCAACGCCAAGTTGCAGATAGTCCGACACAGACTTCAATACCTCCTTGAAGTCCTGGCCAGTCACCCACATCAGCGTTGCAAAGCCATCAGGATGCACGCCGCAGGTATTGCATACGCTACCTCCGGATTCATCCACATCGCTAAACACCCGATAGCCATCTTTACCCCCATGAATCGGGCAGGCTACGTGGTGGCCCACCCGCTCGAGGGCTGGCTGCAACTGCGGCGCCAGTGCGCCGAGGATGCCTCCCCAGCGACCACGCGCAGAAAACTTTACGTCTTTTGATTCCATGATTACCTCCGTGAGAAACCCCGGATGGGGCCTTCCGAAGCACCCTGACAAGGCACTTGGGAAGGCCCCGTCGCGGGCCGATGAATGTCCCACCGGCATGGAGGCACCCCAACCGGGGAGACTCCCCGGCGGGGTTGGAAAATCAGGCTTTGGAGAATCCCTTGCCTGGTTGAGATACCTTCAAAAAGGTCCTTCATCGTAGGACGATGGAGCCTTGGACGATCCCTTGGGCGCCGAACGCGCCGCTTCAGTGTCTTCCTTGGGTTTGCTCCCGCCACTGGGGAGCATCTTCATGCTCTCCCCTACAATTTCTGTGGTGTAGCGAGTCTCGCCATCCTTGTCCCAAGAACGGGTCTGGATGCGCCCCTCAACAAACACCAACGAGCCCTTTTTCAGATACTCACCGACGATTTCCGCGAGTTTTCCGAAGAAGACCACGCGGTGCCATTCCGTTTTCTCGTGCTTTTCGCCGTCCTTCTTCCAGCTTTCGCTGGTGGCAATATTCACGCGTGCAATGGCTTCTGCATCGTTGGTATAGCGGACCTCGGGATCTGCGCCGAGAAATCCGATCAGTTGAACCTTGTTAAGCATGATGAACTCCTGAAATAGGACGTTCACGCCATGACCCAGACGGGCGCATGACGATCCCGTCGGGTGATTACTGCCCTGTAGATGCAAACCGTTGCCGGTCTGCGTTTGAATGCTGTTTATTTAGGAAGGCCAGCTACCTTCATGTCCCGTTGGCGTAGCCAGGGGAACAATTCGGTTTTCCGCAACACTGAAACCTCAGTGCTCTGGAAAACCCCGTGCCGAAGCACGGGGGTATGACTTAGATCAGACTTTCAACGGTGGACTTGCATTTGCGGTATTCCCGCATCAAGGCCTCCAGTTCGGCACCTTCCAAGCCGCCTTCAGCACGAACGTAAATCTCGTCCAATGCGTCCATCGTCTTGGCACTTGCCATCTGGTCATAGATCGACTGCAACGTGGCACTGGGTGTTCCAACGGTGGTCTCAGTACTGATGGGTGTAGCGCCATCCGACTTGACCTTCTTCCCAGATACCCCGACAACCTCAACCTGATCAACGCTGGGTTTTGCTTGCTTCCCAGAATCGTTCTTGGCATCGGTGATTTCACCTGTCTCGTCATCGATGATCGGGGCGTAATTGCCTTCGATCACATCCGTCAAGTTCAGGTTCTGCGCCTTGCCCTGCTCCGCTGCTGCATCCAGCGCCAAGGCAGAAGCCAGTTCCGGCGATTTGGGCAGGAACTTGCACAGGCGACGAATCGCCGTCTTGAGACCCATCGCCGTGAAGTCGGAATCCCAAACGGACTCCTTCTTGTAGCGCTTGGCGGATTGATAGCCCCGCGAGTTGTCGCGGATCTTCTCGATCTCCTTGCGCCCCATGGCCACGAACGTCCGACTGCCGTCCTTGAAGACAGCCACGGCATAGAACCCGGCCACATCGCCACGTTCGTCGTCCGCTGCAGGAAATCCGCCCAGTGTGGTCAGGGGTTCATGCTCAAGACTGCGTTCCATGCCGAGCTTCAAGGTGAAGTTGTCGTTCACCCGAACCTCATGGGCATAGATGTCCTGAACCAAACCCGATTGACGAGCGAGCTTCATGAGCCCGGTGTAGCCTGGGATCAGTTGGCATTGGTTGCCGAAAGGCACCAGGTGCGCTTCTCCCATAAGACCTACTTCCAGGCCCATCTGCGAGGATTGAATGACCGCCGCGAAGACACTGCGGGGGTCACACTCGCCCAACTTCGGAGTCATGCGGAAAGCCGTTAGCGCAATGCGCGCCATCCGGTCTGGATTGATGTGCTTGGGCAGCGCACGGGCGATTTCACCCTTGAACTGATCCAGCATGGCCGGAAAACCTTTCGGTTGCTCGGCGTCGGTAGGGGCATTGCGATTGATGTTCTTGAGAGCTTGCAGTGACATGGTATTGACCTCCAAAAGATAAAAATGGCGGACACACCATGCCCCAGACGGGAACATGGCATTCCCGCCGGGTTGAGTACTGCTGTTACATCACAGCTTCAGACGATCACCTCGCCTGAAGTCAGTGGTTCTGTCGGTTGCACATCACGTCGGCCGTCTCAATTTCCGAGACAACATAGTGATGTTTGACGCAGGCCAGGAGCAATCGACGACTTTCCTTGAGCTTGCGCCGGCAACGGACGACTTCAGCCTCTGCCTGTCTAAGCGCATCGGCGTTTCGTTCCACGGTTGCGGCGATCGTCAGAAGCGGATCACCAACCTCGTGGAGATAAACCACGATCTTCTCGATCGGATTGCTGAACATGTCAGTTATCCAGATCAAAGTTGGATGCCCAACGGGGCAACTCGATCGTTTCGATCTCGCCATTCGGCTGATAGGCCGGCCAGCGATTGTTGTCGCGACACCAGCGCAAGAGTTGCAGGGCACCGCGATACTTTGCACGCCCCGTCTCGATCATCTCGTCACTGGCCCGATAGGCGGCTGTGGCATGAGGACCGTCCTTTTCAACGGCAATAAAGTAGAACGGCAATGTCTTGCCTGTCAGGGCTTTGAGACCATCCTGATAAAACGCCGCCTGCAGGTCATAGCCAAAACTGGCAACCGAACGAGCAAACGCGTCAGCAGAGGCATCCGCGCAGGTTTTGACATCGACGATGCCGGTAATGGTTTCATTTGCCATGACAAGCCAGTCTGGTCTGCACTTGCAGTGAAGGCCGGTTTCTCGGTCAGTCCAGAATCCGGACATTTCCGCCATGCCGCTTCTCAACAGCTTCGAGGCACCTTGATGTTGAGTAATGCTGGCTTGTATTGAGTGAATGGCCAACATCATGGTCGGTGTCAGGATTTGCTTTCCCTCATACAACCGGGCAATCGCATCTTCCCGAAACACGAATCGGGATTCGATGTCGGTTGCCTTGATGGCATCCTTGATCTCTTCCTTCTTCATTTTCCCGACCTTGATACCCAACTCTGACGCCGCCGTCTTGAAGTCATCCAGAGACTGCAACGACCCTTCGAGCTGCGACTCATCGAATACCGCATAGTCCGATGCAAAAGCAGCGGGCTCCAGTACCGCAGCATGAACTGCCGTACCAAAAGCCATTGCCACAGACGGTTCGGGCGGATTGGTCACGTACTCCTGAAAATGCGCCGGGGACCTCATGATACGGACGAGGCTTGAGTGCCCTACCGCATCCTTGTTACCGTGATATTCCTCGGCGGCCATCGACAGGAGACCGACTTGCGTTTCAATATGCATCATTACCTCCAGTAGAAATAGTCCCGCTGGAGGCACAAGTTCCCCGCCGGGAACTTGCGTCCCTGGCGGGGTTAAATGAACAGGCAGTTGCCTGACTGTCGTTAAATGCTGTTTATTTCGAGCGGCCAGCTACCGCCTCTGACTCCCAGGGTTACCCGTGGGGGACAAGTCTGCTTTCCGCAACGCACCTC
>CAZFSH010000119.1:0-8588 GCA_964521935.1 uncultured Propionivibrio sp. | reverse complement strand
AAACACAATCCCAACAATACCAAAATCACATATAACACCGAAATGATAGCGCGGCTGAGTACCGAGGTGTAGGCAATGTCGAAGCTATATCCCTGATCTTTAAGCAGTTGGCCGGCGGCTTTGGCTTCGGCCAAGCCTTTTTCGGTCAGGCCGACATCGGTCCAGCCGGTGAAGCGATTTTCTTGATTCCAGACCGATTCGCCGTGGCGTAAAAGCACTATCTTGTACATAAAAGCATCCTGAAGAAATGGGGCAGCCCCGAAACGGAGCCTGATTCTATAATAGCCATGCAGTCCATCCGCCTTTCGCCACATGAACCCCCACCTGACTTACCTTATTGAACATCAACACGACATTGAAACGGCGGCGCGCGCGCTTAAAGCCATTTCGCATCCCTTGCGGCTGAAAATTCTCTGCGTGTTGGGGGCGGAAGAAATGTGTGTGCAAGATATTGTTGATGCGGTGGGCACCTCGCAAAGCAATATTTCCCAGCATCTGGCTATCCTGCGTGACAAAGCCGTATTGACCACGCGCAAGGATGCCAACAAGGTGTTTTACCGGGTTTCCGACCACCGCACGCTCGCCTTGGTGGGCATGATGCGCGAAGTCTTTTGCGGCGTGGATGAGTAGTCGTCCCTTGCCCCGTTGCGGGGCGCATGGTTGACGATAACTACCTTGACGATAACTACCGATTTTTCTAATGGAGTGTTGACGTGTTGATTGAATTTTTGCAACAAAACATCATGTGGGTCGCGTTGGCCGTTATATCCGGCGGCATGCTGCTGTGGCCCATGGTAAGCGGCGCAGGGCGTGATCTCGTGTCACCGGCCGAGGCCACCTTACTGATGAACCGGGCTGACGCCATTGTGGTGGACGTGCGCGAAACCAGTGAATGGGACAGCGGCCATATTGCCGGTGCGCATCACATCACGCTTGGGCAGCTGGACAAGCGGCTTTCGGAAATCGAAAAATTCAAGTCACGGCCGGTTATTGTCTGCTGCGCCAGCGGCAATCGTTCAAGTAAGGCACTGGCTCAGCTGAAAAAAGCCGGCTTTGACAAGGCACACAACCTGGCCGGCGGTTTGTCCGCGTGGACCACGGCCGGTTTGCCGCTGACCACGAAAGGCTGATGCCATGGCCATGCCCAAGGTGGTGATGTATGCCACAGGAACCTGCCCCTACTGCCTGCGCGCAGAGCAGTTGCTCGTACGCAAGGGGGTGACCACGCTCGAAAAAGTGCGCGTCGACCTTGACCCGCCGCGACGCGTTGAAATGATGGAGCGCACCGGGCGACGTACCGTGCCGCAAATTTATATCGGTGATACCCACGTCGGTGGTTGCGACGATCTCCACGAACTTGAACATCAGGGGCGTCTCGATGCCCTGCTGCAGCCAGCCGGTTAAGCTGCAGTAGATTCACCTTCCGGCAAACAACTTTTCCCTTCCAACTTTGGTAACGAGTGATGAGCGACGAACAGAATCAGCCCGTATTCAGCATTGAAAAACTCTACGTGCAGGACATTTCACTGGAAGTGCCCAACGCACCGCAGGTCTACCTGGAGCGTGAGGCCCCGGAAATCGAACTGCAATTGCAAACGGGCTCCAAGGCGCTGGAAGATGGTCTGTACGAGTCGCGTTTGACGGTCACCGTCACGGCCAAGAAAGGTGAAACCACTTACTTCCTCGTTGAAGTGGTGCAGGGCGGGATTTTCCAGATCAAAAACGTGGCAGAAGAAAATCTCGGCCCGATTCTGGGCGTTGGTTGCCCGAACATCCTTTTCCCCTACGCGCGCGAAGTGGTGTCGGATGCCGTCAATCGCGCCGGCTTCCCGCCGGTCATTTTGGCGCCAGTGAACTTTGAGGCCCTGTTCATGCAGCGCCAGCAAGAGTTGGCTGCGCAAGAGCAACGCGCCGCTGACACCCCGCTCCAGTAAAAGTCAGTCGCTGTGGCACGGCGCTTTGCTTTTCTTGCCATGCTCGGGCTGCTGGTGCAGCCGCCCGTAGCATGGGCCTTGGATTTTCTGGCGGCAGCTGAATCCACGGTGCTCTACGATGCCCCCTCGGCCAAGTCGCGTCCCCAACGCCTTATTGCGCGCGGGACGCCGGTCGAGCAGGTCGTCGTGGTGGGCGCCTGGGTCAAGGTGCGCGATGCCAAAGGCGCCTTGGGCTGGATGGAAAAGGCCCAGCTGAGCGAGCAACGCATGGTCATGGTACGTGCGGCCGTCGCCCAGGTACGCAGCGAGGCAGCCGACACTGCGGCCTTGGTTTTTGAGGCTGATCCGGACGTGGTTCTGGAGTTGGTAGCGGTTGGACCGCCGGGCTGGGCGGCAGTGCGTCATCGTGATGGCCAACGTGGTTTTGTCAAAGCGACCCAAGTCTGGGGTTTGTAGGACACAATAGTACGTAAGCATTGCAAACGCACTGTTGCACGCTTTTCCAAATAGGCGCTAGAAAAGCGCACGGCAAACAATAATTCAAGGGAGGAGACCTATGCAGATCGCTGTATTGGGTGCTGGGGCGTGGGGAACCGCGCTGGCTATCAGCTTTGCCCGCAAGCATGAGGTGCGCCTGTGGGCGCGTAATGCTGAGCAAGTCGCTGCCATGCAGCGCACGAATGAGAACGCCCGCTATCTGCCCGGTTGCCCCTTTCCTGAAACGCTGCAGCCAACGGCTGATTTTGCCAGCGCCGTCGCCGGCGCCGAGTTGCTGATCGTTGCCGCGCCCTTGTCGGGGCTACGTGCGACGCTGGAAGCCCTGCGCGATAACGACATCGCCACACCCTTTTTGTGGGTGTGCAAAGGTCTGGAAAAGGGCAGCGGTCAATTGCCGCACCAGGTGGTCAAGTCTGTATTGGGCGATCGCCAGTGTGGTGTGCTGACGGGGCCGAGTTTTGCTGACGAACTGGCGCGGGATTTGCCCACCGTCGTGACTATTGCGTCGACCGATGCGGCGTTTGCCTTGCGCTGTGCCGAAGCCTTGCGCGGCCCTAATTTACGTATCTACGCGAGTGATGACGTGGTTGGTGCCGAAGTTGGTGGGGCGGTAAAGAATGTCATGGCCATTGCCACAGGCGTTTGCGACGGGCTCAAGCTCGGCATGAACGCCCGCGCGGCGCTGCTGACGCGTGGCCTGGCTGAAATCACCCGCTTTGGCGTGGCCATGGGCGGACAGGCGACGACCTTCATGGGCTTGTCGGGGATGGGGGATTTGTTCCTGACCTGTACGGGCGATTTGTCACGGAATCGGCGAGTTGGTTTACTGCTCGCGACGGGCAAGCCGCTGGAGCAGATCACCCGCGAGCTGGGGCATGTGGCCGAGGGGGTGCCTGCCTCGCACGAAGTGCAACGGCGCGCCAATGAACTGGGGGTGTCCATGCCCATTACCGACTGGGTAGTGAGCGTGCTCGATGGGGTGATCAGTCCGCTGGAGGGTGTTGCCGCGTTGATGGCGCGCGACATCGGTTTCGAGCAGAAAAAAACCTAGTTTTTTAGGTTGCCGATGCGGCTATATCGCGCCGACAAAGCCGCACTGGCGCCAAGCTTCATAGACCGTAATCGCCACAGCGTTGGAGAGATTGATGCTGCGGTTGTTCGGCATCATGGGCAGCCGCAAGCGGTGCTCTGTGTCGATGTCAGCGAGCACCTCCGCTGGCAAACCACTGGTTTCGCAACCAAAAATCAAGGCGTCACCGGGGCGAAACTCAGTCGCTGTGGGACGGTGCGTGCCTTTCGTGGTCAGCGCAAAACGACGCACATCACCCAGTACTGCCCGACACGCCGCCCAGTTTTTGTGAATCTGCACGTTCGCCAGTTCGGCGTAATCCATGCCGGCGCGGCGAAGCCGGTATTCCGACAACTCAAAGCCCAGCGGCTCCACCAGATGTAGCGTGGCGCCAGCGTTGGCGCACAGACGAATGACATTGCCGGTATTGGGCGGGATTTCAGGATGTATTAAGACGACTTGAAACATGCGTAGTGGCGTAAAAAGAGGCTAAGTTAAGAAAGGCCTTGCGCGCAAGGTAAGTAGCGAGGACTACTCGAGGAATACCAATGGCACGCCCGGAAAAAATTCGCCTCGGCGACATGTTGATCCAGCAGGGACTGCTCACGCAGGACCAGCTTTCTGATGCCTTGGCTGAGCAAAAAGCCACCGGGCGCAAGCTCGGGCGCATTATCGTCGATAGCGGCCTGGTTACCGAGGATGGCATATCCAAAGCCTTGGCGCGTCAGTTGCAGGCTGAGTTTATCGATCTGCGTTCCTTCACGCCCAATCCTGAACTGATCAAGCTGTTGCCTGAACACCACGCGCGCCGTTTTCGTGCGCTGGTGCTGAAAGAATCTGCAGGCAAGCTCGTCGTGGGCTTTGCTGACCCGACGGACTTGATGGTGTTCGACGAGGTCGCGCGCGTGATCAAGCGCGACATTGACCTGGCGGTGATTACCGAGTCGGAGCTACTGTCGGCGCTGGATCGACTCTATCGGCGTACCGAAGAAATTTCTGCGCTGTCGAAAGAGCTGACCGCTGACCTGGGCGATGCCAACGCCGAGCTGGGCGACATTCTCGGTCTGTCTACCGGGCAGGAGGATGCACCCGTCGTCAAACTGTTGCAAACCGTGTTTGACGAAGCCTTGCGCTCACGCGCGTCGGACATTCACGTGGAGCCGCTGGAAAAAAGCTTGCGCATCCGCTTTCGTATTGATGGCGTGCTGCATGTGCAAACCGAGGCAGATAGCAAGATTGCCACGGCACTGGCCTTGCGCCTCAAGTTGATGTCCGGGCTGGATATTTCTGAAAAGCGCCTGCCGCAAGACGGTCGTTTTGTGGTCAAGCTGCGTGGTTCGCCGGTCGATGTGCGTATCTCGACCATGCCGACGCAATACGGCGAATCGGTGGTCATGCGTTTGTTAAGTCAGGGTACCGGCCTGCTCAGTCTCGATAAGCTCAATATGCCGCCACGCGTTCTCGAACGTGTGCGCCGGACGATTGAGCGACCCTCCGGCATCATGTTGGTGACGGGACCAACCGGTTCGGGAAAAACCACGACCCTTTATGCCGCGCTCAACGAGTTGAATTCGTCGGAAAAGAAAATCATCACCGTCGAAGATCCGGTTGAATACCGACTGCCCGGCCTGACCCAGGTGCAGGTGCATGAGAAGATCGACCTGACCTTCTCGCGCGTCTTGCGTACCGCCTTGCGGCAAGATCCGGACATCGTTCTTGTCGGCGAAATGCGTGATCAGGAAACCGCCGAAATCGGTATGCGTGCGGCCATGACCGGCCACCTTGTGCTCTCCACCTTGCACACGAACGACGCGCTCACCACGCCGATCCGCCTGCTGGATATGGGGGTGCCGCGCTACATGGTGGCGTTGTCAGTGAACATGGTGCTGGCGCAGCGCCTCGTGCGCGTGATTTGTGCTCATTGCGCCGAGCCGACAGCGCTGACGCCGCACGAGCACGAATGGCTGCGCAGCGAGTTGCGTGATCGGGTGGATGCCCATAAATATATGGCTGGACGCGGCTGCAGTCGGTGCAACAACACTGGCTACCAGGGGCGTACGGGAGTGTATGAAATGCTCGAAATGACCAGTGAAGTGGTTGAGGCGGTCAATCAGGGCGACCCCAATGCCTTCATGGAGGCCGGGCGTGCGCAGATGGCAGGCAATACGCTGCGCCGCGATGCCATTCGTCTGGTCTTGGCCGGGCGCACGACTGTGGATGAAGCCATGCGCATCAGTTCGCAGCTCGATTAGTGGTGCTAGCGATGATGGCAGCGATGGTGATCCGGGCAGCAAAAAAAGCGGCGATAACGCATGGCTAACTTTAGCTATCGTGGGCGTGATGCGTCAGGGGCGACGGTAGAGGGCGTGCTTGATGGGAGTTCGGCTGACGCCGTGACCATGGCGCTCTTCTCACGCGGCATTACGCCGCTGGAAGTGACCGAAAAGAAGTCCGAGGGCGGTAAAGATGGGCTGAATTTTGACGACTTGTTCAAAGAAAAAATTCGTCACGACGATGTCGCGCTGTTTACGCGTCAGCTAAACACCCTGCTGAAAGCCGGCGTACCGATCATGCGTGCGCTTTTGGGCTTGCAGGAGTCTGCCGTTAATCCCAGCATGAAAACCTTGATCGGTGAGTTGCGCGAGGATCTGGATTCGGGGCGTGAGTTTTCGGTGTGTATTGCCAGGCACAACAAGGTGTTTGGTCCGTTTTATGTGGCCATGGTGCGGGTCGGCGAAATGACCGGGCAAATGGATGATGTGCTGTTGCGCCTGTTTCACCACATGGAATTTCAGCAATTCATGCGCAATCAGGTGAAGTCGGCTTTGCGCTATCCGAGCTTCGTCGTTGCTGCTATGGTCATGGCCATGATGGTTGTTAACCTCATGGTGATCCCCGCTTTCGCCAAGGTATTCAAAGGCTTTGGTGCAGAGTTGCCGCTGATGACGCGGATTTTGCTTGGTACCTCGGAGTTCACTGTGGCGTGGTGGCCTTATCTTATCGTGGGCGCCGTTGCTGCAGGTTTTGCCTTCAAGACCTGGACGAAAACTGAACGCGGAGGCTACGACTGGGATCGCTGGAAAATGAAGATCCCCGTTGCAGGCAAGATCATCCAGAAAGCCACGCTGGCACGCTTTGCCTCCAGTTTTGCCATGGCGTCGCGCAGCGGCGTGCCCATCATTCAAGCCATGAGTGTGGTGGCGGAAACCGTCGATAACCATTACATCGGTGCCAAAGTCATCGGCATGCGCACGACGGTGGAGCGGGGTGAGTCGGTGTTGCGCGCGGCAATTCAGTCAAAAGTGTTCACGCCTGTGGTGCTGCAAATGATTGCTGTCGGCGAGGAATCGGGCATGATCGACGAGATGATGCAGGAAGTCTCTGATATGTATCAGCGTGAAGTGGAGTACGAGCTTAAAACGCTGTCAGCGCAGATTGAACCGATTTTGCTCGTCGTACTTGGTGCGATGGTCTTGGTGTTGGCGTTGGGTATTTTCTTGCCGATGTGGGATTTGGGCAGTATTGCGACGAAGCGGAAATAAGTATGGCAAATAAGTTTGCGATGACGGATGTCAGCCATCGCATGCGCGGCTATTCCTTGTTGGAGCTGACCATTGTTGGCGTCATTGCCTGCTTTTTGTTTGGGGTTGTGATGGTTCGCTATGCGTCGATGCAAGCCGCATCGGAACTCGTTGCGCGTGACAATGTTTTGGCTGCGCTACGCACAGCCTTGGTATTGAAAGCTTCTGAGATTGCTTTTCAGGAAGGTGCCGGACGCGTAAAGCGCCTGGAACGCGAGAACCCCTTTTCCTTGTTATCAGGCAAACCGGATAATTACGCAGGAGAAATCCTTGTCCCTGATGCCTTACTTCCAGGGCAATGGGGCTATGCTACAAACAATAACGTCCTGTATTTCTATCCACGATGGACCTCTGGGTCGTTTCCGAGGCCGAGTAACATGACCATTTACCGTTATCGTATCGTTGTGCGTTTTGGCGCGGGCGGTTCGGATGGTGTAGTCATTGAGCAGGTCGCACAGCATCAACGAGGGCAATAATTATGAGTTACCAAAAAATTCAACGCGGTTTTACCTTGATTGAGCTGATTGTCGTCATTCTTATTCTGGGCATTCTCTCTGCAGTGGCTTTGCCTCGCTTTATCGATACCGCCGGCGACGCCAGAACCTCGGTAATGAAGGGGGTTGAGGGCAGCATGCGTGGCACGAACAGCATGCTCTACGCCAAGGCTGCCAGTTTGGGTAAAGAAAATCAGTCGACATCCACTGTCACCCTGCCGTCAGGAACAGTGGTTAATCTGAAATATGGCTACGCCGCCGATATGCTGGAAATGGAAAAAGCCATGGACATTAGCCCCGCCACCGAATTCACTATTACGACTACCGCCATCAAGCATGCGCGGGCGAATAACCCGGATGGATGCAAAATTGACTATCAGCCGGCCGCTGGGGCTGCGCTCACGCCAACCTATACGCCCAGCTATACCGCTGGCTCTGCAGGCTGTTAAAAGTGGCCTCACCGCTCAAGCTTGGCAAATTCTCGACG
Source organism: uncultured Propionivibrio sp. (assembly GCA_964521935.1). Classification (GTDB taxonomy): domain Bacteria; phylum Pseudomonadota; class Gammaproteobacteria; order Burkholderiales; family Rhodocyclaceae; genus JADJEF01. Next base: position 525 of record CAZFSH010000119.1, on the reverse strand, counting down.
TTAATCGTCCTAACAGATATTGACTGACTCGAAACATGCGTGCGAACCGTGGTTTTACCCTGATTGAGCTCGTAATGGTCATCGTGATTTTGGGCGTCTTGGCCTCAATGGCCTTACCGAAATTCACCGGGGCCAAAGAAGCGGGGGAAAAATCAGTGGCTGACGCCGCGATCGCTTCAGTCGCAGCAGCAGCGGCCAATTGTTATGCCGCCAAGCGCGAGAAATGCAGCTTTGCCGAAATAACGGGATCAACTTACTTGACTCTGAAAGACGTCAGTATCGTATCGGGCGGGGGGTGTAGTAGTTTTTCCGTCACAGCCGGCTCAACGACTGTTTCGGGATCGGTCAGTACGAATTATTGCAGTTGAAGTAGACTTAGGCTGTCAGCCGACGGTGTTTTTTTATAAAGGGCAATATCATGAAATCGCAACAATCTGGTTTTACTCTCATCGAACTCGTGATGGTGATCGTTATTTTGGGAGTGCTGGCAAGCATGGCATTGCCCAAATTTACTGGTTTGAAAGA
>CAZFSH010000118.1:7477-8660 GCA_964521935.1 uncultured Propionivibrio sp. | reverse complement strand
CTGAGGTCGGCAAAGGCTTTGCTGATCGCCTCGATGGAGCTGCGCTGACCCACCATGACGGAAGGATCGGTGAAATACAACTCGTAACCGGCGAGCAGCTGGTTCTTGTCCAGCACGGGCTCGCGGGTGAGCAGCAGTTGTGGCGTTGTGTCAGTCACGAGAAGGCGAATGCGTCTAAAAGCAAAAAGCCGGCTGACGGAGAATCATGCCGGCTTTTGAGCACAGTGCAGAGGGCGTAAACCGATGAGACACACATGGCGGATGGTGTGAGCTGCAAATAAATTCCCCCGCGAGTGCCGTTCAGACCGGCATCCTGAACCTGAGTTCAAGGAGGCCGCTTTCCTGCCACTTCAGGTTCACCAGCATCCGAAGATGAGGCAATCACAACGGCGGCGTCACTGGTCGGCGGCCAATGCCAATTAGCATTGGTTCAAGGAATATATGGCCTTCGCGAACACTGCAGGGGAAACCTCGGGGAGGTTGGCGTCGTGCTGCTGGGGAGCCTAGAACAACTTCTCGTTCGGCTCCAGAGCGGCGGCGATGCGCGCCTCGATGGAATTTATTCTACGCTGAAGGTTTTCACTTTCAAGCGGAGAATTTTCCGTTGGCAGGGCGCCATGTGGCGTTGTCTTGCCCGACTGAATCTGGCTGAGTTCATGCGCCATTTCGAGTGCCACCATCACAGCCAGACGCTCGCCATTACTGCGCGTCTTTTCACGGGCCGCGGCGAGACGTTGCTCGAGCATGGCGACGGCAGTGGTCAGCGTCGCCTCTTCGTCAGGCGTACACGCGACGCGGTAATCCTTGCCCAGCAGTTGAATGTCGAGAGTGGTGCTCATGCGTTTGTCGTAGCGTAGCGTGCCGTAGGGGTCATTCGGCCGGAAGCCGGTCGTGCAAGGCTTCAAGTCGCTCGGCCGCGGCGTCAATGCGTGCTTGCAACTGATCCCGTTCGCTGGACAGATCGACGAGCTTGCCACGCAAGGCGTGGTTTTCCAGACGCAACGTGTCGAATTGGCCGAGCAACTGCACAACTCGCTGCTCAAGTGCGTCGAGCGCGTTGAGCCCCTCGTGCGTGTGGGCGGCGGTCGTCGAAGAGGTGGCTTGGGTCGAGGTCACGGGGCAAAGTTTGTGGGAAAAACGCTTATTGGTCAAGCAGCAAGGGCATTTTATGAAAGTGGTTTGG
>CAZFSH010000118.1:0-7377 GCA_964521935.1 uncultured Propionivibrio sp. | reverse complement strand
CAATCACCGATCGCAATGCCTGTGCTGCCCCCGCAACGGTAAGGGAGTGCGGTTCGTCACAAGGCCACTGGATACGTCCGGGAAGGCGACGAACAAGACTCCCGAGCCCGGAGACCGGCCACGGACAGAGCACTGGAAACGCTGCGTGGGGCAGAGTCCGTGAGTGGCCGCTTGCTGCGCGCCGCCCTCGTCCTATTCTCCGCCCTGCATAGCGTTTCCCTTTGTCACAGTCTTGGCCTGCGGGGACGTTGGCCGGAAAGGGAATCATGTTGCGCACTCTCTCGTTGTCGGCGCTTGCCGTCAGCATTAACTTAGCTTATTCACCATTCGCCGCCGCGGCGCTTCCCGAGCTGGGCAGCGTTGTCATCACGGCCAGCCGTAGCCCTCAGCCACTGGAAACCCTGACAGGCGATTTTTCAGTGATTGATGCAGAACAGATTGCGACCTCAGGCCAGAGCACGGTGGTTGATCTGTTGCGCAGCTTGCCGGGCGTTGAGGTTTCTTCTCAAGGTGGCCCCGGTCAGCCGGCAACCCTGTTTCTACGCGGTGCCAACAGCAACCATACCGTGGTGCTGATTGATGGTGTGCGGCAAACAACCCTGAATATCGGATTGGGTTCGCTGCAAAGCTTGCCGCTCGGTGCTATCGAACGCATCGAAATATTGCGCGGCCCTGCGTCTGGTCTTTATGGCGCTGATGCAATTGGTGGCGTGATTCACATCATTTCAAAAGCCGCAGGCAGCAGTGAAAAACCACTGGCTGGAACGGTTTCGGCCGGTGCTGGCAGTAATGGCCAGCAGCGTGCCGATGTGGTGTTGTCCGGTCGCCAAAACGCGGTTTCGTGGATGCTAAACGTCGGCGAGGAGCGCAGCAAAGGCTTTGATGCCACCACCCGCAAGAATTTTGCCCATGATCCCGATGACGATGCCCAGCGCAATCGTTACCTGAATCTCAATCTTGCCCTTGATCTGAGCGAGAACCATCGGCTGGACATGAAGTGGCTCGATACCCGCAATCACGTCAGTATTGACTCGGAATTCCCGCCCTTTGTGACGGCACCCAAGGCCAGTGCGACCGAGCAAATCGAAAATCTCAGCGCAACGCTGGTCAGTCGTTTGAGCAGCACGTGGACCAGTACCTTGCAACTGAGTCAGAACACTGATCGTTTCCGCTGGGACGATACCAACTCCTTCGATGATCAGGTCATTAACAAGGCCGATCTGATTTCATGGCAAAACGATGTCGTTCTGGGCGCCCATCGTTTGCGCCTTGCTGCTGAGCAGCTGGATCAGTCGATCAGTAGTGTTGCAAGCAGTTATGGCAAGCATGAGCGCAAGACGGATTCGCTGCTCGCCGGCTACGTTTGGCAAGGCGCTGAGCGCGAGTTTCGCGCAGATTTGCGCCACGACCGGGTGGTGGGGTTCGGCAATGTCGATAGCGGCAACCTTGGCGCTAGTCAGCGCCTGACGCCCAACCTGACGCTGGATGTGCGTTATGGGGAGGCATTCAAGTTACCGACGTTCAACGACCTCTATTACGTTGATCCGTGGGGAATGTTCGTGCCCAATCCGACGCTCACGCCGGAAAAGGGACGCACGGTTGAAGCGGGGCTGCTTGGGCGCTGGCAAGGTGGTGATGCCTCGGTCTATCTGTTCCAGACCCGGATTAGCAACCTCATTGCCAATGTCGATCCCGACGGCTTTCTCGGCCCGCTGCCGGGCACGGTTGCCAATACCGGCTTGGCCAAAATTCAGGGTGTTAGCGCACACGGTGGGACGGTGCTGAGCGACTGGACCCTTAAGGCCGCCTTGACCGTTCAGGAAGCCCGCGATGCCGCCACCGACGACTGGCTCCCGCGGCGTGCGCGTATCCACGGCAGCGCTAGCGCCGAACGCACGAGCGGTGCGCTGAACTACGCACTTGAAATTCAGGGGCAGGGTAAACGCTTCGATTCGCTACCCAATGGGACGAACAATAGTCTGGATGCCTACACGCTGGCACATCTGCGCGTGCGGTATGCCTTGAGTCCGGATTTGTCGCTGAATGCGCGGATCAACAATCTCTTCGACACGGCGTATGAGTTGGCGCAGGGTTACGCCAATCCCGGACGCAACGTGTTTGTCGGCCTGAGCTACCGGCTGCCCTGATTGTCCTGATTGCGCTGATGACCAGCCGATTCGACAGCTTACTGACGGCGATGCTTGGATTTTTCCTCGCATCGCCGATAGCGTGGGCCGCCACCGTGGTCGACGATAGCGGCCAGTCGATCGCGCTGAGCAAGCCCGCCCAGCGCATCATCAGCCTCGCCCCGCACATCACCGAAAACCTCTTTGCCGTAGGGCTGGGTGAGCGCGTGATTGGCGCTGACGAATACTCCAACTATCCGCCTGCCGCCAAAGCGATACCGCGCATTGGGCGTGCTGGCGCGCTGGATGTGGAGCGCATTGTCGCGTTGAAACCGGATGTGGTCATCGCCTGGGGCAGTGGCAATACCGGCGGGCAGGTGGAGCAGTTGCGTCGCTTGGGGGTGCCGGTGTTTGTCAGCGAAGTTCGTACCTTGACCGATGTGCCCGCGACCTTGCGCCGCTTTGCACAGTTGGGCGGCACCAGCGCTGACGGTGAGCGCGAGGCGGCGGCCGTCGAGTCAGGTATCGCCCAGTTAGGCCAGCGTTATGCGATGGCAAAACCGGTGAGCGTCTTTTACCAAATCTGGCACGAGCCGCTCATGACGGTCAATCGTGAGCACAGTATCGCGGCGGTTTTGCGCTTGTGTGGTGGCAAGAATATTTTTGACAGCTTGCCCACCTTGGCGCCAACCGTCAGCAAGGAGGCGGTGTTACGCGCCGACCCCGAGGTGATTATCGGCAGCGGTTCGGATGACACACGTCCGCAGTGGCTGAATGACTGGCGCCACTGGCCGCAGCTGCGTGCGGTACGCACCAACGCCTTGTTTGATATTCCACCGGACTTAATGCAGCGACCGACACCACGGTTTCTGGAGGGTGCACGTCGCGTGTGTGCGGCACTGGATCAGGTGCGAGCCGGTAAACCAAAAGCTCAGGCCGGCAAATAGATCGGGCCCGTGGGTGTATCGATGCTGACGATGGCGTGGTGATACAGCGTCGATAAAACGGCGGTGTTGAGCATGCTACCAATCGGGCCACCACAACATTTTCCGTCACCAAACACCAGCAGCGCATGCGTGCAATAGCGGGTGGCGAGGTTGATGTCATGCACACTCATGATCAGCGTATGGTCCTTGAGGCCGGCGAGCAGATCGAGTAGGGCGATTTGCTGGTGCATGTCGAGGTGCGTCGTGGGCTCATCAAGAATCAGCAAGGACGCATCTTGCGCCAGCAGGCTGGCGAGTGCGACGCGCCGGCGTTCTCCTCCGGACAGCGAGAGCGCCAGCCGATGATCAAAGCGCTGATCCAGCCCGACGCGCCGCAGCGCTTGCTGGGCGATCTGTTGATCGTGCGCCGACTCGCCGCGCCACCACGATAAGTGCGGCAGGCGGCCGAGCAGCGCCGCATCCAGCACCGTGGTTTCAGCAGAAAACTCGTCGTCCTGGCTCATCAAGCCAATTCGTTGCGCCCGCAGGCGTGACGACATGTCGTTCAGCGCCGTGCCACAGAGGCTGACTTTTCCCGACTGCGCGGGGCGTAGCCCGGCGAGCGTGTGCAGCAGCGTCGTCTTGCCGATGCCGTTGATGCCCAACAGCGCCCAGCGCTCGCCGAGACCTATCGTCAACGAGAGATCGGCGCACACCTGTTTCTGGCCAATGCGAACGCTCAGCTGATCGAGGGTGATTATGGTGGTCATGGTTGTTTAGCGTGACTGCGCGGTGCGCGTGAGCAGCCAGAGGAATAGCGGGGTGCCGATCAAAGCGGTGATCGCGCCCACGGGCAGCTGCAGGGGGGCCGCGACGGTGCGGGCCGCGATATCGGCAATCAGCAGCAAGCTTCCACCGCCTAGCAGGCAGGCAGGGAGCAACAGGCGGTGCTGGCGCAGACCACAAAGACGGAGTAAATGCGGCACCACCAGGCCGACAAAACCAATACTGCCTGCCGTGAGTACGACCAAGGCGGTGGCGGTGGCTGCGAGCAACAAGGCCATGATGCGTAAGCGCACCACATCGACCCCCAATGCAGCGGCGGTAAGTTCGCCGCGCCCCAAGGCATCCAGTGCTTGCCCCAACGGCCAGGCCAAGAGCAAGCATAGCCCGGCACCCAGCACACTCCAATTTGCTTGTGTAGGTGAAATCGCGCCCAGGTCGCCCATTAACCAGAACACCATGCCGCGCAGTGGCGCGTCTGGGGCAAGGGCGAGGGTGAGGGTGATCAGCGCGCTCCATGCAGCAGAGAGGATGACGCCGGCGAGCAACAGGCGGGTGGGCAGCAGGCCGCCCTGCCAGGCGAGTGCAAAGAGAATCGCCGTGGACAACAGCGCACCGCCTAGACCGGATACCGCCAGCACAGCGCTACTGGCACCCCAGAGCATGGCGAGTAGCGTCAGGGCGCCGGCACCGCTGGAAATGCCCAGCACAAAGGGGTCGGCGAGCGGGTTGCGCAGCAGCGCTTGCAATAGCGCCCCCGCCAGGGCCAACAGTGCGCCACAGCCAAACGCGGCCAGGGCGCGAGGCAAACGCAAATCAATAATGATGTTGCGTGTGAGTGGGTCGCTCTCCGACTGCAAGGCAGCGAGGCTGCGATGCAGATCCAGCCCATCGCTACCCGTGGCCAAGGCGAGGACAAAGCCAAAGACCGGTAGCAGAAGCAGGGCAGTGAGAAAGGGCCAGCGCAAATTCACGAGATGACGGGTTTAGGGGCGGTGGGCGTTACAGGGTGAGTTGCTCAAGACGCGCGAGCCACTGTAGCGCCTGCGTGCGATTATCGCCACACATTTCCGCTGATGCTTGCAAGCCCGAACAGCAACTCGGGCGTTGCGCCTGCCCAAAAATTTGGCAGCGAAACTCGGCGTCCAGGTGCACACAGAGCACCCCTGCCGGCTTGTTCAACGAGGAGATGGAAGGGGCGATACAGCAGGCACCGCAACCGGGGCGACAGGCAATTTTTTCCAGCGAGGGGGTCAGGGACGGGAGATCAGGGGGGGGCGGTGACAAATTGGTGAGAAATACGCCGTGTCTTCTGGTAAGTATTTGTATCCTCGGGTGCCAATTAGCATTTATTTTTTTGCTAGATCAATAGCTTGCGTGCTTCTGAGTGAGACCTCAAATTAGTGCATGCCCCCTAGCGCCGAGGACTAGGCTTCATGGGTGGCGTGATGTACGCCACGTTTGCTGAAGGAGTTGCACATGTTTGTTCCCTTGACGTTGACCGCGGTGAGCCCGCTGATTTTCCGTACCTTGCTCGGCTTGCTGGTTGCCCTGTGCGTGAGTGTGATGGCCATGCCCTTCATGGCTAAAGCGGCCAATTCACCACGCGTTCAAGGCGTATTGAACCACTTGGACCGCGTGGGTGACCAGGACACCAAGACAGCAGAGCGGTCCTGAGCGCGCCGGCCTATAAGCGAAAGCGGTCAATGCGCTCCCGTATCGTTCGCGCCAGCCCTTCCAAGGTTTGTGCTGAATGAGCGGTTTGCGTAGTGGCCGCACTGCTGCTCTCGGCGGCGCGGGCGACTTGTTCGACGCTGAGCGCAATCGACTGACCCGCGGCCGACTGCTCGCTGATGCCATGGGCGATATCGCGAAATGTTTGTCCGGCTTCGGTGGTCGCAGCCCGGATCTGCTCAATTGCGACACCGGCTTGCTGGCCGAGGCTGGTGCCAGCATCGGCGTCGCCCAGCGCTAGCTGCATGGTTTGAGCGGCTGTCGAGGCGCTGCTTTTCACCGTCTCGATCATGGCGGAAATTTCCTGAGTCGACAACGCGGTGCGTTCTGCCAGCTTGCGCACTTCATCGGCGACGACGGCAAAGCCGCGCCCTTGTTCACCGGCGCGCGCGGCCTCGATGGCGGCGTTTAGAGCCAGTAGATTGGTTTGATCCGCCACTTCGCGGATGACCGCGACGATGCTGGAAATTTCCTGGGTTTTGTTGCTCAGGTCGACGATTTGCGCAGCCACTTCACGTACTTCGCTGGATATTTTTTCGAGATCTTCCACGGCCTCGTGGATCACGGCACCTCCGTCGAATGCAGCTTTTTCTGCATTCTCGACGACGCGGATGGCGACTTGGGTGTTGTCGCGCATTTGATCTAGCCCGACTGACATTTCTTCCATAGCCGCCGACATCGACGAGGCTGACTCGCTGGCGGCGCCAGCGCCTGCTGCCGAGTTTTCAGCGGCACCGGTCAAATCTTTGGATGTGCTGTCAATGCGCTGAACGTCTTGTAGCAGGCCGATCAACATCTCGCGCAAGCCGTGCACGAGGGCGTTGAAACTTTGCCCTACCGAGGCAATTTCATCCGCGCCGTGGATCGGCACCTGTACTGAAAAGTCCCCACGCTTGACCAGGTCCGCCATGGTGCGGCTCAAGTCATCCAGCGGCGTGGCAATGCTGCGCGCGAGCAGCAGGCCACCAATGATCAATACGGCCACAGAGATCGCTATGCCGACAATGCTTACCAGCTGTACGTGCAAGGCATTGGTGATGGCGTTGTCGATATCTGCGCCCGCTTCGGCAACTTGTCCGGCAATGACCGGCTCCAGCGCTTCTTGCAGCTGAGTGGATACCTGGTCAAATTCGCCCATCAGCTTGTTGCCCTCGGGCGCACCGCCAGAGATGTAGGCGTGCGCCATTTTTTGCCCGGTGGCGTACCACGCGCTCATGCGTTCACGAATCTGGCTGACGTGGGCGACCCCGTCCTTGTCGTTTTCCAGCTCGTAAGAGCGCTGGATCAGATCCAAATCTTTCATGAACGAGGTGTGGGCGATTTCGGCCTGTTTGAAGCCATCATCCAGACCGTCTTGCCCGCGCGTGGCCGATATGTCGGTCAGCCATTGCTGGATCTGCACCACCTGCATCTGCATATCCTTGGCCACAATGGCGTTTGGCACGCCTTCGTCTTTCACACCGTCCAGCGACGCGCGCAGTTCGCTGAACGACAAAATGGAGACGAGCAGCACGAGCGCCAGTACGCTAGCGACGACCAGATCAATAACCAGTATTTTTTTGGCAACCTTAAGGTTGCCGAATAATGCTGCCGACATGAATTACCCCCCCTGACACCGGCTAGCGTAGCCGGTGCATAAAAACACTGCTGAGCAGGGGAGTGTAATCCGACTTGCTATGGGGCGAACGCGGCGTGCTTGGCGCGAGGTTTATGGCCGTGCTTACTTCCTAGCCGACTCCCTCGCTTACTGTTTAGCTGGTTTTGTACAGCTGCGCGCCGGATTTAACGAATTCGATCGACTTCACTTC
>CAZFSH010000117.1:0-8677 GCA_964521935.1 uncultured Propionivibrio sp. | reverse complement strand
CGGATTCACTGCCATCACTAGCCATTCAGCGCTGCGCTACTGGTTCCGCGTTGCCGCTCAATCAGATTTCGTAAATTGGAAACCGCGTCTTCCAGCGTGACAAAGACTTTGACGCCTGTGGGCGGGCGGCGAATGCTGGCAACACCGCTGCCACCGGACCAGAGTTCGATGTGCGCAGGAAGCTGGCGTCGCAGATGCATTAGGGTGGGATTGAGCCTTCGCTGCGGGTAGGCCAGGCTGAACGATACGGCGACCACATCGGCGTGCCATGCGTTGGCCGCCATCTTGATTTCGCGTAAGGGGGTGTTGACCCCCAGGTTGGCATGGGGCGCGCCCTGATCCGCTAAGGCGGTTTCGGCCATGAGCAGGCCAAGGCCATGATGTTCGTCGGTCACCGTTGCAAACAGTATTCGGGGCAATCCCGGCTTGGCTTGCAGGGCGAGGAGTTCTGCATGGAGCTGCCGTTGCAGTTCGCTGGTGAGCAGGTGTTCATGAAATACCTCGATGCCTCCGCTTATCCACGCTTCGCCCAAGCCGACGATCAAGGGCGCGACAGTTTGTGACAAGTAGTCGGCCAGGGTCTTGGTCGCACGATCCTTGGCCAGACACCGTTGAATGCCGGATAAATCGCATTGCTTCAGCCGCTCAATCACTTCTTTTGTCGTCGGGCTTATCGCGGTGGTGTCGACGTTTGTCGAGGCAAAGTTCTGACACAGTGCGTCGAGCTCGGCATGCGATTTTCCGACCAGCTGGGCGGGCCGAAAGCCAGCTTCCAGCAGGCGCTTGATCAGCAAGAGCTGATTGACGGTTTGGCGTGAATAGCTGCGAGTTGGCTGGCCAGCCGGCAGGAAGTTGGGGAACCCAAAGCGTTGCCGCCACTTTCTCAGTAAATCGCTGCTGAAGCCGGTTTCACGTTCAATATCAGAGGAAGCAACGATTTCGCTGGTCGGCATAGGGCCTTCGTATGGATAAATAGACGTTTGTCCGCCCTTGTTTGTCACGGACATGCTCAATATTATCGCCCTCGTCGTAGCAAATGTTCATGCTAATAGCAATACATAAAATTGATTAGCTAGCGCGACGTCTATTCAGTCACCATGGGGGTATTCACAGTGTTCAGCAATCTAAAAATCGGCGCCAGGCTAAGTGGTGTGTTCGCGCTTATCGTCACCACAATGGTCGCGGTAGTGGCCTTCAGCTATGTCAACCTTAGCCGCTACTCCGAAGCAAACGGCTGGAATACGCACACCTACCAAGTTCTGGAACAAAGCACCGAGTTGCTGCTCGCCCTCGTCAATATCGAAACCGGTCAGCGGGGCTTCATGCTGGGCGGCAAGGAGGCTTTTTTAGAGCCTCTCAATAATGGCAAAGCTGCCTTTGAGAAGGCCCATGCAAAAATTAAAGCCCTGACCTCTGACAATCCGACGCAACAGGATCGTCTCGACAAGCTCAGAGCTAGCTACACCTCCTGGCTGAACGATGCCGTCATGCATGGCATTCAGCTTCGCCGAAACGTCGGCAACGATAGTGCAAAAATGGATGCTGTGGTGGCGGAGATCCAGTCCGGCAATGGCAAAATCCAGATGGATTCCATGCGCAAATTGCTTCATGATATTGACGATATGGAGCGCGCATTGCTGGATGGGCGAGCCAAAAATATGGACGATATCCGCAGTGTGACGCAAGCAACGATGGTCGTTGGCAGCCTCATCGCGGTGATCCTCTCAGCCATATTGGCCCTGTGGATTACCCGCAGCATTACGCGCCCGCTGGCGCAGGCGGTGGATGTCGCCGACAAGCTTTCTGCCGGTGACTTGAGCAGCACCTTCACCATCACGGGGAAAGATGAGCCGGCTGCCCTACTCACCGCCATGCAGACCATGCAAGGCACGCTGTCAGACCTCATTTCCGACATCAAGCAACAGGCCAGCGCCTCGGGACAGGGCGACTTCAGCAAGCAAATCAAACTCACGGATAAGCGCGGTTTTGGCAAAGAAATCAGCGAGACGCTGAATCAGCTCGCCACCACCACGGACGGTGCCCTGACCGACATCAGCCGCATTGCCAGCGCCTTGGCGGTCGGCGATCTGTCGAAGAAAATTGATAAAAGCTATCCGGGAATTTTCGGCACGACCAGCTCCGGCATCAATGAAACGGTGAGCGCGCTGAACACGATCGTCAGCGAGATCAAGGTGATCGTTGAAGCGGCTGCCGCGCGGGGTGACTTTAGCCGTCGCCTCGACATGAACGGCAAGGTCGGCTTTGGCAAAGATTTGGCGGAATTGCTCAACCAGCTGTCGACAGTTACTGAAACCGGTCTTTCCGATATCAGTCGCATTGCCTCTGCGCTGGCCAAGGGCGATTTGTCACAGAAAATCGATAAGACCTATCCGGGCATTTTTGGCCAGACCAGCACCGGCATCAATGGCACGGTCGATGCGCTGAACGCCATCGTCAGTGAAATTCAGGCACTGGTTGAGGCGGCGGCGGAGCGCGGTGATTTCTCCAGACGTCTCGACCTGAACGGAAAGCTTGGCTTCGGGCGCAACCTTGCCGAACTGCTCAATAATCTCTCGACCACCACGTCGACCGGCCTTAACGATGTCGCCCGCGTCTTGAAATCGGTCGCCCAAGGCGACTTGACGCAAGCCATTGAGAAGGAATACGTCGGCATCTTCGACCAACTCAAAGACGATACCAATACGACCGTTGCACGGCTGGTCGAAACGGTCGGCCGCATCAAGGACGCCGCTGATTTGATCAATACCGCCTCGCGAGAAATTGCCGCGGGCAATGCTGACTTGTCCCGCCGCACCGAAGAACAGGCCTCCTCGCTGGAGGAAACCGCCAGTTCAATGGAAGAACTCAGCGGTACCGTCAAGCGCAATGCCGATAACGCTACGCAAACCAATGCGCTGGCTGGCACCAGCAATGACATCGCCGTGAAAAGTGGTCAGATGGTGCAAGAAATAGTCGTCACCATGTCCGGGATTTCGGAGAGCAGCAAAAAGATTGCCGACATCATTGGCGTGATTGACAGCATCGCGTTCCAGACCAACATCCTCGCCCTCAATGCGGCAGTGGAAGCAGCCAGAGCCGGCGAGCAGGGCCGAGGCTTTGCCGTCGTGGCAACGGAAGTGCGCAACCTCGCCCAACGTTCCGCTACCGCTGCCAAAGAGATCAAGGAACTGATTGCCGAATCGACCGGCAAGGTGGACGCCGGCACGCGCCTGGTTTCTCAGGCCGGCGTTTCGATGGATCAAGTGGTGACCAGCTTCCGTGAAGTCACCGCGCTGGTCACGGATATCGCTAGCGCCAGTAATGAACAAAGCAGCGGCATCGAACAGGTCTCGCAAGCCATCGTACAGATGGATCAGGTGACCCAACAAAATGCCGCCTTGGTGGAACAAGCCGCCGCCTCTGCCGAAAGTCTCGAAGAGCAGGTGCAAACCTTGGTTAACGCCGTGGCCATGTTCAAGCTCGATGCCGGCGTCGAGCGCTCGATGTCTGCCCGCAATGTGCCCGGCCCAGCCCTGCGGACAGCCAGCGCGCCCCGCCAGTTGAGCCCGGGGGCTAGTTCAACACAGGCAAAAAAGCTAACCCATGCCAGCCCTAAATTAGCCCCGGCGGAGCTCACGCAGGACAGCGGCGAGTGGGCTGAATTTTGACAGACCACTATTGACTGACCCATGAGGAGTTGAGCGAGTGAACATCATCGACGATACGATGTATGGCGAGTTTGACTTCGATACCTGGTCTGCCATGGCCAGGTCCGATCCGCAGGCGTTCGAAACCTGCCGGCGTCATCTGTTTAGCCAGTGCATCGAACAAGGTACTCCCCACGCGGCGCACATTCAATCTTTGCAGGCACAACTCGATGTTGCCCGCATTACGTCCCCGACGACCCACGTCTTTGCCACCAGGCTGGCCGACTTGTTGAGCGCGCAACGGCCGGCACTGGTCGACCTCGCCAAGCTATCTGAACAGCTGGCTGAAACGGTGCGGGCGGGTACCTGAAGGGCTATTTCTGATCGCTGTGCCGTGGTGATTCGGGGTAGCCCCTTGTCGTACCATCCCACTGCATACCTGTGAATAAAAGTCAGCGTCGCTTATCCCTAGTGGCTCCGATGTTGCGCAAGTTACTAAATTCCCTGTGCATCCTTTACGATGCGACACACCATGCGCATCGGCATCGATCTCGGCGGCACAAAAATCGAAATCATCGTGTTGGCCGACAATGGCCGCACGCTGGTGCGTGAGCGCGTCGCGACGCCGCAGGGGGATTACGCCGCGACCTTGGGGGCGATTGCGGGCTTGATTACCTTCGCGGCGGAGAAAGTCAGTCGCTGTGGCACGGCGCTTGATCCCTTGACGCCCGTTGGCATTGGCATTCCCGGTGCGGAATCGCTGGCCACGGGGCTGATTCAGAACGCCAACTCGGTGTGCCTGATCGGACAGCCGCTGCGCGCCGATCTGGAAGCCGTGCTGCAGCGGCCGGTGCGTTTGGCCAATGACGCCAATTGTTTTGCGCTGTCTGAGGCCAGCGATGGCGCGGGGGTTGAGGGTGCAGGCGGACGTGCACGCGTGGTGTTTGGCGTCATTCTCGGTACGGGCGTGGGCGGCGGTATTGTCGTCGACGGCAAGGTCTGGCCCGGTGCCAACGCGATTGCCGGCGAGTGGGGACACAACCCGATGCCGGGCGAGCAGGAAGGACGCGCGTGCTACTGCGGGCATCAGGATTGCATCGAGACTTACCTGTCCGGCCCGGCGCTCGAGGGCGAAATGCGCCGTGTCAATGACGCGGCGGGGACTGCAAAAACTGACTTTTCGGTCGCGCGCATCGTGCAGGCAGCGGAGGCTGGCGATAGGCTTTGTGCCCAGCTGATGCAGCGCTATGAAGCGCGCTTGGCGCGGGCCTTGGCCGGAGTGATCAATCTGCTCGACCCGGAGGTCATCGTCGTGGGTGGGGGGCTATCCAACATCAGTCGTTTGTACGATACCGTGCCGTGTCTGTGGAAGCGCCACGTGTTTTCGACTACAGTAAGCACGCGTTTGCGGCGCAACCAGCATGGTGATTCATCGGGGGTACGTGGCGCGGCCTGGTTGTGGCCATAAAAATAAAGCGAGGAGTGAGACGGCAATGCGTGAGCGACTGGGTGTCTTCAGCCGATGAGTGGCCCTGCTCCTAATCTCTGGCTGCGCCTGTTTTTGCCTTTTTCGGCGGGCTATTTCTTTTCCTATTTTTTGCGCAATGCCAACGCCGTTATCGCGCCGGATTTAACCCGCGAGCTGGGCTTGTCGGCCGCTGACCTGGGTGTGCTGACCGGCGCCTATCTGGCGGCGTTTGGCGTGTTTCAGCTGCCGCTGGGTTTGCTGCTCGACCGCTTTGGCCCGCGGCGGGTGGAAGCCAGCTTGCTGCTGTTTGCTGCAGCCGGCTGTTTGCTGTTTGCCCACGGCACCAGTCTGGGCATGCTGGTTGGGGCACGAGCGCTGATCGGCTTGGGCGTTTCGGCCTGCCTGATGGCCTCGTTCGCTACGTTTGCCCGCTGGTTTGGGCAGGAGCGGCAAGCCTCGCTCAATGGCGCGGTCATGGCGGCGGGGGCAGCGGGGGCGCTGGCGGCCAGTGCGCCGATGGCGGCTTTGGCTGGCGAGATGGGCTGGCGCGCGACCTTCACCATCATGGCGGGTGTCGAGCTGCTGGTCGCGCTGCTGATTTACTTCACGCCGGAAAAACCCGGGGTGCTCGCCACAAGCGCATCGTTGAGCCGCCAGTTGTCGGCCATCGGCGATATTTTTCGCAGTCGCGCGTTCTGGATTTTTGCCCCGCAGGCCACGCTGGTGGTCGGTGGTTTTATGGCTTTGCAAAGCTTGTGGGCGGTGCCTTTTCTGATGCAGGCCGAAGGTTTCAGCCGCGCGCTGGCGGCGGAGCGTATGCTGATCTCTGCTGTCGGCATGCTCGTGGGTTTTATTGCCGTCGCCGTCGGTGCGCTGCCGCTGACCCGGCGCGGGGTGTCGCTGGAGTGGGTGCTCGGTGGCAGTTATGTGTTCGGCTTGGTGGCGCTGGCGCTGATTACCCTGGGCATTGACCCGGCGGGAAGCATGTGGTGCCTGTTGGGGGCGTGTTACGGTATTTCCAATCTGGGCTATGCGCTGCTGCAAAAGCGCTTTGATCTGGCCCTGGCCGGGCGCGTGAATACGGCGCTCAATTTGATGTCGTTTGTCGGCGCCTTTGTCGTGCAATGGCTGTTTGGTCTGGGCGTTGATGCCTTGCGTGTCTATGGCCTCAACCCGGAAATGACTTACCGGGCTGCGATGGCGCTGCTGCTGTCCTTGCAGGTGCTCGGCGCGCTCTGGTATTGGCGTGGCATTCAGCCCAGTCGCCGCTAAGGCTAGCTTTACTGGGCCGCTGGCTTCCGGCTATTTCATACCTATTGCGCACTGTTGAGCCCCAGCGTCGCTTGCCACTGATTGATCAACTTGCTGCGGGCCTCGGGGTCAAGGTGATCAAGCAGGCGCGCGCTGACGCCGATGGGGCGCAAACGCAGGCCGGGAATTTCGCGCAGGCGGCGCAAGGTGAACGGGCCATCGACATCGTCGCGCACCGAGCCCAGCGAGGCGTCGTTGGCCAGCACGGTCTGACCAC
This sequence comes from uncultured Propionivibrio sp., assembly GCA_964521935.1. Lineage (GTDB taxonomy): Bacteria > Pseudomonadota > Gammaproteobacteria > Burkholderiales > Rhodocyclaceae > JADJEF01. Next base: position 2,034 of record CAZFSH010000117.1, on the reverse strand, counting down.
GGTGGCTGAGTACATAGTCCAGCCACAGACGCGCGGCATTGGGGTGCGGGGCATTGCGTGCAATCAGCGCCACACGCGAGACCACCAAGGCGTAGTCGCGCGGGATGACATAGCCGACCTGCGGGTTGCGCCGGGAAAAGGCGTCGACATACGAACCGAGCATGTTGTAGCCAATCAGCGTGTCGCCACTGGCCAACTGCTTGAGCATGACATTATTGTTGGTCGCGAGCTCAACATTGGCATTGCCCAAGGCGCGCAGCAGGCTAGGGTGTGCCTTGTCGGCGATCAGGTCCTGGCTGGTGGTCAACAACGCCAGTGCTGAATTGGCCGGGCTGAGCATCGCGACTTTGCCGTGAAACTGGCGCTGGGCGAGCAGGTTGGTCAGCGCGCCGTGGGTTTGCGCCATGGTGTCGTCGGCGATCTGTGGCCGGTAATACGCGAAGACTATCGGCTCATAGGTGATGCAGTAGGCCTGACGGTTGTATTCGGCCCAGGAGGGCAGGCGACGCGTTTCCGGGGAGGTGTATTCCTGCGCCAGATCGTCGCGCAGCAGCTGGATTTGTGTGTCCATCGCCGAGCTCCACACAATGTCTGGGCTGTTGCCTTCTGCGGCCTCTTTGCGATAGCGCTGATCAAGATCTTTGGTATTGAGGTCGCTGTACGTGACCTTGATGCCGGGAAACGCGGCTTCGAAGGCGCGCATCAGTGGTTCGGCGACGAGGCGGTCGGTGCTGCCGAGAATGCGCAACTGCCCTTCGCGTTTGGCGCCGTCAATAATCTGACGGTAGCTGGCAGGGTAATCGGCCGGTACGGACCAGGGGGCGGCAGTGGTGGTGGACGATGTTGATGAGCCCAGCTGTTCCGCTGCCGCAACGCTGGCGAATGGGGCGCAGAGCAGGATAGCGACCAGGGTCGAGCACAGCGTAGTGGATACGGCATGCCGCGCATAACGAACATAACGCCAGTGCGCCGTTACGGTGTGCAGAGACATTGATTCTCCTCCCAGAGTGTTCTCATCGACAGCATATCGCTGCCGGGGGTTTTCAGCACAGCTATTTCAGCGTAACTATTTTAGTGCGGCAAATTGTTCGCTGTCTGGCGCAAGTGGGCGAGTGCCTCGTCAAAGGCGAACTCGTCGAGATGGCGTGCCAGCACTGACGCAGCAGGACCGAGCGCGCGGCGTAACAGCGCGGCGTTGGCCTGATAGAGCTGGCTGGCCGACATGTCGGCAATGGCGAGCAAGGCATCGAGCTGCGCGATCAAGGCATGGACGCTGGGCCAGTCGATGTCGGCTGGCGGGCTGCTTGTGTGGGTGTCGGCATCGGTATCGGTGGCGGTGGTGGCCGCATTGGGCAGGGCAGCGCGAATGTCGGCACAGAGCTGGCTGAAGGTAGCGCGTAACTGGCTGACTTGCGCGACGATATCGGGGGAGCTGAGCTCTATGTTGTCGGGCTGAAGCAGGCTCGCTTCCAGCGCGGCGGCCTGATCGCGCAAGTTCAGCGTACCCCGTATTGCGCCCAGCGTGGCGCCCAGCCCTTTGAGCGTGTGCGCGGCCCGGTGCGCGGCTTCGTAGTCGTGTGCGGCGAGCGCGCTTTCCAGTCGCGCGACATCCTGATTGTCGAGAAACTTGCGCAGCAGACGCAGGTAGAAGTCGAAATTGCCGTTAGCGGTTTTGAGGCCGAGATTGACCTCAAGGATTTGCTCCAGCGCAGCGCGCACGGCCGCGTGCGGCGCAAAAGTCAGCCGCTGTGGCACGGCGCGCTGATCGGACAACGTAGCCTTGTCGCTAGCTTCATCATCGACCGGTGAAGGCTCGGGCAGCCAGCGCAGCAAGGCGGCGTAGAGCGCTTCCGGGTTGACTGGTTTGGCGATGTGGTCGTTCATGCCGGCGTCCAGACAGGCGTTCCGATCCTCGTCAAAGGCATTCGCGGTCATGGCCAGAATCGGGATTTGTGGATGAGCGCGGGCGGCGAACTGCGCACGAATCTGGCGCGTTGCCGTGAGGCCATCGAGCACCGGCATGTGCATGTCCAT
>CAZFSH010000116.1:0-8766 GCA_964521935.1 uncultured Propionivibrio sp. | reverse complement strand
GTCGAAATGGCCGAGCGTGGCTACACCGTTGCCCTGGTCGAGGCCAACAAGATCGGCTGGGGGCAAAGTGGCCGCAATGGTGGCCAGGTCACCGGCTCCTTGTCTGGCGATGGCGCCATGCGCAAGCAAATGCGCGCCAAGCTGGGCACGGCGGTGGATGATTTCATCTGGCATTTGCGCTGGCGCGGACATGAAATCATCAAAGCGCGCACCGAAAAATACGCGATCGACTGCGATCTCAAACACGGGCACTTGCATGCCGGCATGAAGGCGAGCCACCTGCGCGAGTTGCAGGAGAGCTACGACGAGGCGCTGCGGCGTGGCATGGGTGACGAGGTGACACTGCTCGACGCCCGAGGCGTGCGTGAACATCTGGAAACCGATATTTATCTCGGCGCTCTGAAAAACACCCGCAACATGCACCTGCACCCGCTCAAGCTGTGCGTCGGCGAGGCGCGCGCGGCCGCCAGTCTGGGCGCACAGATTTTTGAGCAGTCGCCGGTGCTGGAGATCATTCATGGCGACCAGCCAGCGGTCGTGACGGCACAGGGACGGATCAATGCCAAGCAGGTATTTCTCGCCGGCGATGTCTATCACCAGCTGGAAAAAAAAGCGCTCAGCGGCTTGATCTTCCCGGCGCCGGGCGGCATTGTCGCCACAGCGCCGCTGTCCGAGGATGTCGCGCGCGCCATCAATCCGCAGGATCTGGCGGTCTATGACTGCCGCTTCGTGCTCGACTATTACCGGCTCACGGCCGATCGGCGTTTGCTGCTCGGTGGCGGCGCTAATTACTCCGGGCGCGAATCGCGCGATGTGGCGGCCGAAATGCGGCCGGCTATCGAGCGTACGTTCCCGCGCCTCAAAGGCATTGCCATTGATTACGCCTGGACCTGCAACATGGGCATCGTGATCAACCGTATTCCGCAGCTGGGCAAGCTCTCCGCCAACGTCTGGTATGCCCAGGGCTACTCCGGCCACGGCGTGGCGACGACGCACATCGTCGGTGAAATCATGGCCGAGGCCATGACTGGCACGCTGGAGAAATTTGACACCTTCAACCGCTGTCAGCCTGTGCGTATTCCCGGAGGTAAATTCGGCGAATGGCTGGGCAACCCGATGCTGGCGCTGGGCATGTGGTACTACCTGCTGCTGGAAAAGCTCCGCTAAGCTGACTGACCATGAGCGATTCCGGCCCTGCAATGGCAACCGATACCGACGATCAGTCGGTACCCAGCTTGCTGCTGGGTGAGCGCGCGGCCAAGCGCTTGCGCTTGTCTGTTATTGCCTTTGCCGTGGTCATGGTGTTGTATGCCGGCGCCTTGATCCGTTTCGTCCCGGATTATCTGGTGCGCATGCCCGGATTGCTGACGGCGCTGATCGTCTGTCTGGCGGTGGCCTTGCCTTTGTGGCGCGGCCAAGGCCATTTGGCGCTGGTTCGGCTGAGCTACGGGGTGTTGATTTATGTGGCGGTGGCCATGATGTTCGGTGGTGGCTTGCGTGCCCCTATTCTGGTGGCTCTGCCCCTGCTGATTGTGATTCCCGGCTGGTTGCTCGGCCGGCGCATGGCGGTGCGCCAAGCTGGTCTGGTCGTGCTGGTGGTCGTAGCCCTCACGCTGGCTGACTGGCAAGGGCTGTTACCGCATCCGCCGTCCTTGCCGATAGGTTTTGTGCTGGCCCAGCTGCTTATTGCCATTGGCCTTGCTTTGCAGTTAACCCTGTTTGCCAACAACACCCATCGCCAGCGTTTTCGGCAAGTGCAAAAGCTCAACCGGGCCTTGGCAAGCGCGCAAAAAATTGCGGCCGACAATGCGCGCGAATTCAAAACCCTGGCCGATAACCTGCCGGCGCAGATCGTCCGGGTTGATAACGACTTGCGTTGTGTGTACGCCAACCGGGCTTACTTTGCCGCCAACCCGACGCGCACGCTGGAGGGCATCATCGGCCAGCCCGTGGAGCGGATCATGGACCACATGCAGAAAGCGGTACTGATCCCAGCCTTGAAAACGGCCTTGGCAGGAGAGTGCCCGGAGCTGATCGTCCCGCATAGCGAGAGCGGCAGAAATGTGCTTTACGAGATGCGGCTGGTGCGCGAAACCGACAGTGATGGCCGGGTGACTGGCTTGCTCGGCATGTTTCATGACGTGACCGAGCGCGAACGCATGCAAAGTGAGTTGCGTCACATGGCGATGCACGATGCGCTGACCCGGCTGGCCAATCGGCAGCGTATTGACGATCACCTGGAAACCGCGCTCCTGCGCGCCGAGCGCAGTCATGAACAGGTGGCCCTCATTGCGATTGATCTGGATGGCTTCAAGCCGATCAACGATACCTATGGTCATGCCGCGGGTGACCACCTGCTGTGCCACGTCGCGCGCCAGATGGAAGCGGCCGTGCGCTCGGCAGACATGGTTGGCCGGGTTGGCGGCGACGAGTTTGTCGTCGTCAGCGAGGGAATTAAAGATGAGCTTGCGGTGCAGGCCGTTGCCATGAAACTGTTACGCGCGATCCAGCAGCCCACGGACTATCAGGGAAACCTGCTGAGCGTTGGTGCCAGTATTGGTATCGCTCTCTGGCCGACGCAGGGCAAGACGGTGCGCGATCTCTATCAAGGTGCCGACGAAGCCATGTATGCGGCCAAGGCGGCGGGCAAGAATTGCTTCCGTCTGGCCGCAGGCCAGATCTGTTCAACCGACGTATCGCCGTCCCACAGCGACTGACTTTTCCGAGCCACGCCCACATCATGATTACTCTCTATACCGCCGCCACCCCCAATGGTCACAAGATCTCCATTGCACTGGAAGAGTTGGCCTTGCCCTACCAGTTGCGCGTTCTGGAACTATCTAAAAACGAGCAAAAGGAAGACTGGTTTCTCGCCATCAACCCGAATGGGCGCATCCCCGCAATTGTTGATCACGACAATGATGACTTCGCCGTTTTTGAGTCTGGCGCCATCCTGATCTATCTCGCCGAACGCACCGGCAAGCTGATGCCCAGCGATGCCAAAGGCCGCTCGCTGGTGCTGCAATGGCTGATGTTCCAGATGGGCGGCATTGGCCCGATGATGGGCCAGGCCAACGTGTTTTTCCGTTACTTTCCGGAAAAAATCCAGGCAGCTATCGACCGCTATCAGGGCGAGAGCAAGCGCTTGATGCGCGTGCTGGACGCGCATTTGGCGACGCATGAGTTTCTCGCCGGCGATTACTCGATTGCCGATATTGCCAACTGGGCCTGGGTGCGTACGCACCGCTGGTCGGGCGTGGATATTGCCGATCTGCCGCACGTGAAACGCTGGCTGGAGCAGATTCGCGCACGCCCGGCCGTACAGCGGGGGCTTGAGCAACCGCCGTCGGCATTGAATGTGCGGACAGACGATGAAGCGGCAGAGAAAAAATTTATTGAAGGCGCGCGCAACATGGTGCAGATGGGCAAAGACAGCCAAGACCACCAAGACGGCTCGCGCGAAGGAGGCAAATAATGCGTGTACCACCACTCGTTCTGGTCGCCCTGTGCGCCTTGGCCATGCTCGGTGTGGCCCAGCTTGATTTGCCCGGCGCGCAAGCCCTTGCGCCGGATCATCCCTTGCGCGGCCCGCTACGTCTGTTTCTCGCGACCAGTGGTTTTGGGATGGTGCTGGCGGCCATCATCGCGTTTCGCCGAGCGTTCACCACCGTGGACCCGCGCGAACCGACTAAAGCCTCGGCGCTGGTCACCACGGGCATTTTTCGCGTCAGCCGTAACCCTATGTACGTCGGCTTTGGCCTGTGGCTCGTCGCCTGGGGTGTGCACCTGAGCAACCTGCCGGCTTTTCTGGTGCTGCCCCTGTTTTTCAATTGGCTGAATCAGGTGCAAATACCGATTGAAGAGCGGGCCATGGCCGCTAATTTTGGCGAGGCCTATCAGACATATTGCCAGCAGGTGCGGCGCTGGCTGTAGCTCTGCTTTTGCCTACGTTGTCGCGTCTGCTGACTCTACGGCGACGCAGACCCGATTTCGGCCAGCAGCCTTCGCTTGATACAGCGCCGTGTCGGCGCGTTTGGCCAGACTTTCCAGCGACGGAGTGTCCTGCGCCGGGCTGATGCACAGGCCGGCGCTGAGCGTCACGGCCAGCGGACCACGTTCTGTCGCCACTGGCAGTGCGGCAATGCTGCTGCGCAGCCGTTCGGCAATGAGGGCGGCCGCTGCGCTGTCTGCGGGCGAAAGCAGGAGGATGAATTCCTCGCCACCGTAGCGTCCGACCAGGTCACTGCTGCGGCTGGCTTCACGCAAGCGCTGGGCAATGGCGCGCAGCACCTCGTCACCCACTGCGTGGCCGTAGGTGTCGTTGATCTGTTTGAAGTGGTCAACATCAACGAGCACCAAGGCCAGCGGCTTGGGGTCGCGCTGGCGGCGACTGAGTTCAGCGTTGGCACGTTCGTAAAAATGGCGCCGGTTGAACAGACCGGTCAGACCATCGCGCGTGGCAGCTTGCTCCAACGCTGTGATGTATTGCATTACCCGCAATGCCCCAACAATGATCACGGCACTGATGAACAGGCTGACTATCCACAAGGGAGTCAGGCGGTCGTGCGCTTGCGTTAGCGCGGCGCCTTCCTGGGCCAATACTTCGACCTTCAGCGGCATGCCGATCAGTCGCTGGCTGCTCAATATCGCGGGGTCATCGGCTGAGGTGCTCGGGCCGCGCTCGACTGTGGGGGTGTTACCTGTTCTGGCCGAGTCAATATATACGCCGGCATTGCTGATCAGGCGGACGCGCAGAAGATCATCGCCGATGGCCACCGCGAACAAGGCTCGCAGGCGCTCGGCACCAATTTTGATACATATTGACGCATCGCTATTCCAGCGTGCGGTCAGCCTGTAGGTGGCGAGCAGTCCGGCCGGGCTGAGGTCGTAGTGCGAATACTTCGGCGCATTGGGGGGGCTTGGCGTGTCCTTGCCAGGTCCGCTGCCAGTGCGGCCCTGACCAGTTTGATCGTTGCATGAGGGCAGCGCCCAGCCAACGGGGACAACGGCTAGGGCATTTTCGGTGCCATTGATGTTGAGTACCACCGCATCCAGCTGGTTCAGTGCCGAGGTGGCTGCAGGCCCAACTATGATGCTGACCGTGTAGGGATCGGGAATTTGCGCATAGGCCAGATCGATCGTGTCAAAAATGGCCGCGGCGAGATCAAGGCTGTGGTTCAGCGAGTTGGTCACATACTCGTTCACGCGCTCGGCATCACGCTCCAGACCGTTACGCATAGTGGTCAGCGTGACTATGCTCACCCAGACAATGATGGACCAGTAAGCCACGAGAATCAGTGCGGCGCTCGCCAAGACGCGGCGCCGACCGTTCAGGTGCAGGTGCGCCAAGCTACGTAACAGAAATGAAAAGCGCTGGCGCACAGGCGGTTTCGTGTGGGGTGGGGAGTCAGGACACCCAGCGAATTCTGGACGCAAACATTAGGGTGCCCAGATGTCGAAGGTGAAATATTTTTGTCGTAGCTTACTGTATTCGCCGCTTTGGTAAATGGCCATCAAGGCTTGGTCAAAGCGTGTGGCAAGCGCTACATTTTTCTTGGCTACGGCAATGGCTGCGCCGGCACCGAGCGTGCGCGGGTCGCTGAACTTCGGGCCTGTTTCGATAAAGCGTGCGCCGAGCTTGCTCTTCAGAAAGTCGGCGTTGGCCACCACATCGTTGACCGTCGCGTCGGCCTTGCCACTGGCTAGCGCCTGCCAGACGGCGTCGCCACCGGAAACAATGAGCACGTTCACGCCGTGCGGCGCGTAGAGCGTACGCAAGAAAGTTTCGTAGATTGACTCCGCTTCGGCGACGACCGTTTTGCCGGCAAGCTGGGCGGGCGGATCGACGCTGATGGCCTGGTCACGACGTACCACAAAGCGCACGGGCGAGTTGTAGTAGGGGCGAGTGAAAGATACCAGCTTCATGCGTTCTTCGGTGATGGCCATTGAGGAAATCAGCGCATCAATTTTGCCGGCATTGAGATCGGGGATCGCTTGCTCCCAATCCTGTTTGACGATCACGCACTTCACGTTGAGTTGCCGGCAGAGTGCATGGCTGATGTCGGCATCGAAGCCGACGATTTTGCCTTGACGGTCAACCTTGCTGAAGGGCGGGTAGGCGCCTTCAATACCGATGCGCAAGGTTTCAGCCAGCGTCGGTGCTGAAACGATGAGTCCGTTGAGCAGCAGACTCACGAAGCCCAATGCGTGACGTGGTGTAAGCCACCGTTTGAGTGAGCCGAGTAATCGTGTGCTGGCCAGCGAGTGCATGGCCCACTATACCAGTGTGGTTAACACACCTTCATCCAGGTCAAACAGGCTGACCCGGTTACGCCCATCCGTCTGCGCCTGATACAAGGCCATATCGGCACCGGACATGAGCGAGTCGACATCGGTGCCGGGCTTGGGGTGCATATGGACGACGCCGATGCTCACCGTTACCGATATGCCGCCATCCGGCTTTGAACCCGACTCGCGCTCTGGTTCAGCGATGCGCGCACGCAGATTTTCGGCCAACGCACAGGCTTTGTCAGGAGTGGTACCAAGCAAAATAATGGCAAAGGCTTCGCCACTGTATCGATAGGCTTGCGGCTGGCTTTCGGCCGTACCTTCGCTGTCGAGGGAAAAGTCGGTGGCACGTTTGAGCAAGGCGCTCATGGCAAAGGCAACGCGCTTGATGCAATTGTCACCGCCTTGCGTGCCATGACGTTGGTTGATGTCCTTGAGCTTGTCGATATCGATCATGATCACGGATATCGCATACCCTGAATCGGCGCAGCGTTGGAATGATTCGCTGAGCATTTCATCAAAGCGCCGTCGGTTGGGCAGACCGGTGAGCGCGTCCCGAAACGGCCGGTCGCGCAACTCACTCGATTGCAGGCGCAGCTGCTCTTCGCGCCGGGCACTCGCGGTCACGTCCATGATCTGAATCAGCGCACGGCGCGGCTCGTCGGCCGAAGTAGGCAGCGGCAGCACATGAATCATCTGACGCATCCGCTGATCGGTAGCGCGATCATTCAGGCGTTGATACAGGCGTAACACCGGTTTGTTCAAGCCTGGCGAAAGCAAGCTGGCCAGGCGCTGCCTGAGGGCGGAATGAATCGCCATTTCCAGGCGTGTGCCAACAATTTCCGGACAGCGCTCGGTCAGCGACTGGCCTTCAATATTGGCTTTGGCAAAGTCGCCATGGACTTCCAGCCAGTGATTCCAGAACAACACGCGCCCGCTGTCATCGACGACAAATACGCCGATTTCCAGATGGTCAACGAGTTGCATGTAGTTCAGGTTCATTTGCTTTTCAGGCCTTGCTCGACAAGGTAGTTGTCCAGACAGCCAAACAGCTGGTGCAAGGATTTGACGCCCAGCAAAAACAGCAGATGCCCCTCTACCTGCTCTTGATTGATGCGCATGGCCACCTGCAGCAGCAAGACGTATTCAGCGCCCTGGTCTGCCTGAAAGCCCAGCGATTCGACATCGCCAAAGCGGTGCACGGGCAGGCCGCCATTGAATTCGACATGAAACAGGTCGGCCAGTACGCTGATGCAGGCATTGAGAATGATGTTGCCCACTTCGCACATCGCCTCCTGCTCGTATTCCGACAGCTCTTCCGCCGAGAGCTGACTGCCGAGCATGCAGCTGACGATGAGCAAGGCGTTTTCTTCGGGAAAAATCAGCACGGCTTCGGCGTTGAAAGGGCCTTCAAAATACTGGCTGACCGAACTGAAATGCTGAAACTGGCTACCGGATAGCGTGGCGCGCACGGTGCCCGCCGGAACCAGATCGACCTTGGGGGCAGAGAGTTCGATTTCGCGCCGGACAATCTGGCTCAGCGCACTGGCGGCACGGCCGACACCAATATTGAACAACTCGCCAAGGGCATCGGTTTGCAGTTCATCAAGGGCGAGCGCCGTCATGGTGCGGCTTCCCAAAACGCTAGCGATTCGCTAATCGAGCGTTCGGTAATCGGTTTGGCGACGAAGCCAATGCCGGATTTTGCCGCGGTATCGCGCACGCTTTCCTGAATATTGGCGGTACACATCACGATACGTACTTCCGGATGTTTGATGCGGATGCGGCCGGCGGCTTCCAGCCCGCTCATACCCGGCATATTGACGTCCATGCTGACGAAGTTGGGCATTTCTGTTTCCACTGCAGCGACGGCTTCATCGCCACTGGCCGCCTCCACAATGCGCCAATCAGGGCGCAGCTGGCGGATCAAACCGCCAATGAGCATGCGCGAGGTACGGCTATCATCAACGATCAACAGTAGGGGCGAGCTCATGGGCAAAATATCCGGTCACGTGTGTGGGCAAACTGAACGTCAAGTATAGGCAAAGAAGGCGCCAAATTGCTTTGGCGCCGTGCCACAGAAACTGACTTTTACGGACTTAGCGGTGACGCTGGCCGCTGTGGTGTCCGGCGCCTGCTGCTGCCGGCGCACGGCGTGCTCCGGCTGGTTTGCCGGCGCCACCGTCACGGCGCGGGCCACCATTGCTACCGCCACCGCCATTACCACCACTGCGGCCCTGCCCCTGACGCGGCGCAGGTTTGCGTGCCGCCGGGTGCGGTGCCGCGCGCGGAACGGCGGCCTTGAGGTGCGGCTCAAAGCCGGGGATCACGCTCTTGGGCAGTTCTTTCTTCATCAGGCGCTCGATGTCGCGCAATTGCACGCGCTCTTCGGCACTGACCAGCGAAATGGCTTCGCCTTCGTTGCCGGCACGGCCGGTGCGGCCGATGCGGTGCACATAATCTTCCGGCACATTGGGC
>CAZFSH010000115.1:5760-8779 GCA_964521935.1 uncultured Propionivibrio sp. | reverse complement strand
GCCGGCACGGCCGGTGCGGCCGATGCGGTGCACATAATCTTCCGGCACATTGGGCAGATCGACGTTGATCACGCGCGGCAGGGCATCGATGTCGATACCGCGGGCGGCGATGTCGGTAGCGACGAGGGCGGCGAGCTTGCCATCTTTGAAGTCGGCCAGCGCCTTGGTGCGCGCGCCTTGCGTCTTGTTGCCGTGGAGTGCGGCCGAGCGCACGCCGGAATGCATCAGGCGCTTGGCCAGGGCATCGGCGCCGTGTTTGGTGCGGCAGAACAGCAGTGTCTGGTGCCAGCCGTGGTGCTCGAACAGGTGCAACACGAGGTCGCGCTTCTTGTCTTGGTCACACTGAATGACGCTTTGATTGACCAGTTCGGTGGGCGCATTGCGCCGGGCCACTTCAACCAGCGCCGGATTTTTCAGAATGGCATGGGCGAGGTCACGAATTTCCGCCGCGAAGGTGGCCGAGAACAACAGAGTCTGGCGCTGCTTGGGCAGGCGCTCGACGATCTTGCGAATGTCACGGATGAAGCCCATGTCAAACATGCGGTCGGCTTCGTCCAGCACCAGGGTTTCGATTTTGGACAGATCGACGGTGCGCTGCTGCATGTGGTCGAGCAGGCGGCCGGGGGTGGCGACCAGAATGTCCACGCCACGACGCATGACTTGAATCTGCGGGTTGATGCCTACGCCGCCATACACCGCCAGGCTGCGAAAGGGCAGGTGCGCGCCATAAGCGCGCACGCTTTCGAGAATCTGCGCCGCCAGTTCCCGAGTTGGGCAAAGCACCAGCACGCGCGGTGCGACGCGGTTGGCGCGTTGCAGCGGCGTATCGGCCGCCGCTTGCAGGCGATGCAGGATGGGCAGCACGAAGGCGGCGGTTTTGCCGGTGCCGGTTTGCGCCAGCGCTTCGAGGTCATTACCCGCCAATACATGGGGAATGGCCTGCTGCTGAATCGGGGTGGGGGTATCGTAGCCCTGTTCGCCAATGGCGCGCAGCAGCTCGGCCGAAAGGCCAAGGTCGGTAAATTTCATTGTGTTTCCTCGCTGCCGGCCATTCACCCGCAGGCGAATCAGTCCGGACGGTGCAGCGTTCGGGGTAACCGGAAAAGCGACGTGCTCATCGGTGCGGCTAGTGGACTGAGCAAAGCCGCGGGCGCCGTAAATTCTTGAGGCGCAGGGCCACTTTAGCACTGTGGCGATGTCGCGTTTAGGCGCCGGCTACTATCCCGAAAGCCGATGGCGAGCGCGCGTGTCATGATTTCGTCGCAAACGATCACGGCAAGTAGTGTTATCGTTCAGACTTTATCGCTCTGTTATCGAGGTGCTTGTATGAAGCTCTTACGCGTGCTGTCCGTCGTCTCCCTCAGTGCTGGCCTGGTTGCGTGCGGTCAATCGAACACGCCGAGCGCCTCGATGGTGACCACCACGGGGACGGCGCCGGTCGCCGCCAAAGTTGATACGGCGAAGGCGTATCAAATTGGTCTGGTCATGAAAACCCTGACCAATCCGTTCTTCATCGAGATGGAAAAAGGTGCGCGTCGTGCAGAAAAAGAGCTGGGGATCACCTTGCAGGTGAAAACCGCCGCGCAAGAAACCTCAATTGAGCAGCAGATTCAGTTGGTGGAAGACCTCATTGCTGCCAAAGCCGACGCCATCGTGATTGCTCCTGGCGATTCGCAACGCCTCGTACCGACCTTGAAGAAGGCGCAGGATGCGGGCATCAAGGTGGTCAATATTGATAACCGTCTCGATCCCGAAACCATCAAACAAGCGGGCATGCGCGAGGTACCGTTTATTAGCGTCGATAACGATGCCGGCGCGTATAAGGCCGGCAAGTTTCTCGCTGAGCAAGCGGGTGGTCCCGCCAAGGCCGCCATTCTGGAGGGCATACGCAGTGCCGATAATGCGCGTCAGCGTATGGTGGGGGCCAAGCGCGGCTTGCTGGAAAACAAGCAAATCACGCTGGTTGCATCAGAAACCGCCAATTGGAAAATTGACGAAGCCTATAACGTGACCAAGGAAATTTTTGCCAAGCATCCTGACATCAAGCTGCTTTTTGCCGCCAATGACATGATGGCCATGGGCGCTGTCAAATACCTGCAGGAAAGCAAGAAGACGATGGTGAAAGTCGCCGGTTACGATGCCATGAACGAGGCCATTACCGAAATCAAAGCCGGGCGCATTGCCGCCACCATAGACCAGCAAGCCGCCGAGCAGGGCTATCAGGGCATCGCTTTGGCGGTCAAGTTGATCAAGGGTGAGACGGTGCCCGCGCTGAGTCTGATCGATACACGCCTGATCACCGCTGCGCAGTTGCCCGCCACGCCGGCTCCCTGACGTGCGGCGTGCTTGATTCTGGCGCCCCGCTCACCGACCGCTCATCACCCCGATGCCTCTAGCTCTACGGATTCAGCGCTAACACGCCCTGTTCTCGCATGAAATTGCGTCTGACTATCACGGCCAAGCTGCTCGGCTACCTGCTTGTTGCCGGTATCGTGCCGCTGACCGTGCTGGGTTACAGCGCCTTCGAGATCGCCAAGTCGGTGGTGATCGCACAGGCCGAGGAAGAAAATTCGCGCTTGGTGGGGGGCTTTGCCGGATATTTTCGGCTTTATCGCGATCAGGTCGATGATCTGGCCAGCAATATCGCCGGTAATGAAACGATAGGCGCTGCCCTGCGTTCGGCCGATGAGGTGAGTGATAGCGGCTTCGACGCCCTCAACACCCGGGCGCAGATCGGCTACATCCTGAACAACTACGTGCGCGTCAAAGGCTTGGTATCGCTCGATCTGTTTTCGGTCAGTGGCGAGCACTTTCATGTGGGTGAAACGCTCAATGTCAGCACGGTGCGGCGTGATGTCGCTGATGGCATGCTGCTCGAAGCGCTTGCCTCGAGTACGCCCACGCTGTGGCGCGGCATCGGCGCCAATATCAACAGCACTTCGCGCTACCCGACCGTCAACAGCGTAGTGCGGGCAATACGTTACTTTTCGCCCAAGACCGGGCGTACCGATACCGTCGG
>CAZFSH010000115.1:0-5660 GCA_964521935.1 uncultured Propionivibrio sp. | reverse complement strand
GAGGCGGCGCGGCGCGAAACCGAGATCATGCTGGTTACCGCCATCGAGGCCATCGATGAAGCGTTTGTGGTGTACGACGCGGACGACAAACTGCTTTTCTGTAATGAAAAATACCGCGATATGTATCGCTCGTCGGCGGAGGTCATTGAACCGGGTAACACCTTCGAGCAAATCATTCGCTATGGCGTCGAACGCGGGCAGTATCCCGCCGCTATCGGCTGTGAGGAAGACTGGATACAGGCGCGGGTCAAGGCGCATCGCACGGGTGATTCGCTGATCGAGCAAAAACTTGATGATGGCCGCTGGTTGCGTATCGTCGAGCGCAAATCGGCGCTGGGCCAGATCGTTGGCTTCCGTATCGACATTACCCATATCAAACAGGCACAGGAAGCCGCCGAGGCGGCGAGCCGGGCAAAGAGCGAGTTCCTGGCCAACATGAGCCATGAGATTCGCACGCCGATGAACGCCATGTTGGGCATGATGCAGTTTGCCCAGGAGGCGACGAGCGAACAGGAACGCCGCGAGCTGATCGATAAAGCCTTGCGTTCCGCGCAGGGCTTGTTAGTGATTGTTAATGACATCCTTGATTTTTCGAAAATTGAAGCCGGACAGCTGACCATAGAACGTCTGGCCTTTTTGCCCCAGCGCGTGCTTGATGAGGTGCGCGACTTGTATGCCGGTACGGCACGCGAAAAAGGCGTGCGTTTTGTGATGGAAAGCGAAAATCTGCCGCCGGCTATTTTTGGCGATGCCTTGCGCTTGCGTCAGGTACTGCAGAATCTGGTGAGCAATGCGCTCAAGTTCACCAGCCAGGGCGAGGTGAAGGTAAAAGTCAGCCGCTGTGACACGGCGCACGGTAAGGAAAATGGTGTAGCAGTGTTGCGTTGGATGGTCTGCGATAGCGGCATCGGCATCGCGCCGGAGAATCTGAGCAAGCTTTTTCACTCCTTTTCGCAGGCGGATGCCTCGACCACGCGCCGTTTTGGCGGCACCGGGCTTGGACTGGCTATTTGCAAACGCCTGGTCGAACTCATGGGCGGGCAAATTGGTGTGGATAGCACACCGGGTCAGGGCAGTTGTTTCTGGTTTGAGCTGCCCTGTGACGAGGCCGCGGAGAGCGATTTGCCCAAGCAGGACGTGGTCAGCCTTGATGAGGTGCTGGCGGCACTGTCCGGCTTGCACGTGTTGCTGGTCGATGACAACCGCTTGAATCAGGAAGTGGCCTTGCAGTTTTTGCGTCGTGCCGGCATCACCGCCACCGTGGCGAATGATGGTGCCGAGGCGCTTAGTAAATTGGAGGCGGAGCAGGGCCGCTTTGCGGGTGTGCTCATGGATTGCCAAATGCCCGTGATGGATGGCTACGAAGCCACGCGCCGCATTCGTGCCGATGCGCGCTTCGCCCATTTGCCGGTGCTGGCCATGACCGCCAACGCTCTGGCAGGTGATCGTGAACGCAGCATGGCGGCGGGCATGAATGATCACCTGACCAAGCCGCTGGTCGCCGCTGACTTTTACCGCATGCTGGCGCGTTGGCTGTTGGGCAACACGCAGATGGCGGTGGCCGAGCCCGTAGTTAAATCCATAGTTAGCCCCACAGCTAAGCCCGCAGCCCAGGTAAGTGCCGCGCCCGCTGACGCCGCCGCTCCCCCAGTGGTCGAGGATATGCCGCGCCTGGATGTGGCGCTGGCTATTGAGCAGATGGCTGGAATGACGGATGTGTACAACGAAGTCGCGGCGATTTTTGCTGACGACGCCAAGCAAAATCTCGCGCTTCTGGTGGAGGGCGTTGCCAGCGGCGACATGGTCACCGCCCGGCGTGGCGCACACACGATCAAAGGCATGTCCGCCAGCATAGGCGCGTTGCGCGCCCGCGAACTGGCCTATACGGCAGAAATGGCCTGTAAGAGTGGCGATGCTGCAGCGGCCGCCACAGCCATCGTACCGTTGCGCGCCGAACTGGATGCCGTGTGCGTTGCCTTGACCGACTATCTGAGTAGCCAGCAGGCATAGTGCCGAGCTAGGTTTGCCCGCGCCGATACTGGCCCGGTGACAGCCCGGTCATGCGGCGAAAGGCGCGACCAAAATTGGCGGCGTCGCCATAGCCGAGGAGCAGGCCGATTTCCCCGGCGGTGTAGCGCGCATCGCCGAGCAGTTTGCAGGCAATATCGAGTTGCTGGGCGTTACGCAGTTCGCTGAAACTGGTACCGGCCTCACTGAGCTGCCGGATCAGCGTGCGTGGCGACATGCACAATGCCTTGGCGAGTTGTTCCAGCTGCGGCAAGGTGGGCGGTGTGTCGCGCGTAATGATCTGGTCAAAGTGCGTGGCCAGCCAGTGGGTGGCCCGCGCCACCACATCATCCGGACTGAGCACGGCGTCGAGTGCTTCGCGGCAGCGCAATACTGAGGTCCGATAGGTTTTTTCGTCATGCAGCGGGCAAGGCAGGCCTTTCAAGGCCAGCGGCAGCGCAACGCCGTTGTAGGCGGCGTTGAATTGGCAGGGCAGACGAAAATCCCGCAGATAACGCTCGGCATAGCTCGGTGGTGGATAGCGCACGTGCAGTTGCACATCAATCGCCGCGAGGCCAATCACGGCATCGATATAGCTGCAGGCGACTTGCAGCACCAGATCGATAATCGGTTGTTCTATGTCAGTCAGCGGATAGATGTCGGTATCGATGGTCAGCACCATCTGGTCTTCGGTTTCGCGTGCGCTAAAGCTCACATACGGGGCGCGGATGCGCGCGAAGCGCCCAAAGACATCGAGTCCTTCGCCCAATGTCGGCGCACTCAGCGCGGCAAAACCGAGCGGACCATGGCTGGTGATATTCAGTTGCTGGCCAAAGTCCAGCGCCCAGTCTAGGCGCCCAGCCAAGCTGCCGGCATTGCGAAAAACTTGCAGTTGCTGATCGACGCTGATGCTGGCGCGACCGGGCAATTCGCCGGCTACGAGGCCGGTCCCGTGCAACAGGGTGGTCGCCGCCACCGGCCAGCGCTGCAACAGCAGGCGTGTATAGGTGCTGGGGGTGGGGAGCAAACCGATCGCGCGATCCATGACTCATTATGCAACTAAGGTGATGTGGTATGGCGGTAAATGACCAAAAGATTGTCGCTTTAAGCCGTGGCGGGCGCTAGCAAGCTGTCCTACAGTACGCTTTACAAAAACACCGGAGGATATTGCAATGAAAACCTATGCCTTGGATCACCCCGAACAGGGGCGCATCACTTACACCGACCGCAAACGTGTACTCTGGATGAGCTCGCTGCTCTACCCGCTGTTGGCGGTGAGCGGGATCGGTTTGTATCAGCTGACCGGCAACGAGTGGTGGTTGGTGACACCGCTGGTCGCGATCTATGGTGGTGCCAGCTTGTTTGACTGGCTGCTGGGCGTTGATCAGAGCAATCCCCCCGAAGAGCTGGTGCCGCAGCTCGAAGATGATGCCTACTATCGTTGGCTGCCCATGCTGACGGTGCCTATGCACTTTGTGGTCTTGGTGGTGCTGGCCGGTTTTCTCGCTGGCCATGTTGACGTGCTGTCGCTGCCGGGAATGTTCATTATCACGCTGACCGCCGGCTTGTATAGCGGGCTGGGTATCAACACGGCGCATGAGTTGGGGCACAAGAAAACCGAGCTGGAGCGCTGGCTGGCACGCATCGTGTTGGCGGTGCCGGCCTACGGCCACTTTTGTGTTGAACACAATCGCGGACATCACCGTTATGTGGCGACGCCGGAAGACCCGGCTAGCTCGAAGATGGGCGAAAACATTTACGCGTTTGCCTGTCGCGAAATTCCCGGTGCTTTTCGCCGTGGCTGGGAGGCGGAGGCGGAGCGGCTGACCCGGCAGAAAAAGTCGGTGTGGAGTACGGAAAACGAAGTGCTGCAGTCTTATGCGCTGAGCGTGTTGTTCCAGGGCGGCTTGATCTATGCCTTCGGCTGGGTCATGGTGCCGTTTCTGGTTGTGCATAACTTCTACGCCTGGTGGCAGCTGACCAGCGCCAATTACATTGAGCACTACGGCTTGCTGCGTGAGAAGCGGGCCAATGGCAGCTATGAGCATTGCCAGCCCTATCACAGCTGGAATGCCGATTTCATCGCCTCGAATCTGCTGCTGTTTCATCTGGAGCGGCATTCCGACCACCATGCGCACCCGACACGGCGTTACCAGAGTCTGCGCAGTTTCCCCAATCTGCCGAGCATGCCGACGGGGTATTTCGGGATGTTCCTGCTCGCGCTGGTGCCGCCCCTTTGGTATTGGCTGATGGATCAGCGTCTGATCAATCTGCCGCATATCCAGGGCGATTTTTCGCGCATCAATGTGCATCCGGCGCGGCGCGAGGCACTCATGGCGCGCTATGGCAAAACACTCACGCCATCAGTGGCCTAATGGGTAAGGGTAGGACGCGACTATGACTATGACTATGGCGATTTATCGTTGCCCCGATTGTGGCTATCGTTATGACGAAGCCAAGGGCGATAGCTATCAAGGCTATGCGCCGGGTACGGCGTT
This sequence comes from uncultured Propionivibrio sp., assembly GCA_964521935.1. Lineage (GTDB taxonomy): Bacteria > Pseudomonadota > Gammaproteobacteria > Burkholderiales > Rhodocyclaceae > JADJEF01. The sequence continues at coordinate 1,155 of CAZFSH010000115.1, read as the reverse complement.
TGCCGCCCTGCCCGATGACTTTGTCTGCCCGGACTGCGCGGTGCGCGCGAAAGAAGATTTTCTGCAAGACCCTATTCAAGAGGGCGCGTGATGGACGTGTATGTGTGTGTCGTCTGCGGCTATATGTATGACGAGGCTGCCGGCGACCCCGAGCATGGCATCGCACCCGGCACGCGCTGGGCGGATATTCCCGATACCTGGCAATGCCCGGATTGTGGTGTGACCAAGGCGGACTTCGAAAAGCAGAGCTTCTGAAAAGTCAGTCGCTGATAAAACCACTGCGCTACAAGACGGTCGAGCAAAAGACGCTCTCCTCGCCATCGCGGATGTGGGACGGCTGTGGTTCGGCGCTAGTTTGCCGACAGCGGCAGGCGTTTGAGGATCTTGGCGTATTCGCCGCTGCGGCGAATTTTTGCCAAACCACGGTTGAAATCTGCCGTGACTTTTTCGTAGTCCGCCATGCTGCGTGAAAAACCGATGTACAGCGGCATGGTTTCAACGGGCGGCTCCAGCGCGAGGAGCTGCTTGGCCGCTTTAGGGAGGCTTTTGTTGATCAGCCAGTTGGCTTGCGCCATGTCGATCAAGACCAGGTCCAGGCGATTGGCGGCGAGCTTGCGTAGATTGGTCAGGTCATCCACCGCGACTTCCGTGCGTAGGGTGGCGGCTTCGAACGCTGGCGGATTGGCATAGCCGCGAACGGTGCCGATGGTGTAGGGGCGCAACGCGGAGAGATTGGTCACTTTGATGGCCTTGTTACGGCGACCATAAAAGCCGATGCGGTTGTCGATCACCGAGTCAGAATAGGTGATGAAGCGCTCGCGTTCGGCTTTGTACCAGATGGCAATGGTGCCGTCGTAGTCGCCGTGCTCGAGCTCGTTCATGAGGCGTGCCCACGGGCGATAGATGACCTTGAGGTCGTAGCCTTCCGCTTTGAGTGCGGCGCGCGTGATGGCCGTGACTGTGCCGCCTTCGGGCAGGTTGCTGGCAAAGTAGGGCGGATATTCCGTCGATACCAGCGATAGCGTTTTCTGCGCCCAGCCAACACTGGACGTTAATGCGAGCAGAAACAGAAGAATCAGCCGGAGGTGCATCCGACTGATTCTAGGCCAAGCTTTATGACGAGTGGCGAATCAGGTAGTCAAAGGCGGAAAGCGC
>CAZFSH010000114.1:0-8814 GCA_964521935.1 uncultured Propionivibrio sp. | reverse complement strand
CATTGCCGCCGAAGCGCCCAATCCCATCGTTAACGAGCTGGTGATTTTGCCCGACATCGAGAAACGTCTGGAAGCCTTCGTGCGCGCCGGTCATGGCATCGTGGTCTTTCCCGGCGGTGTGGGCACGTGCGAAGAGATTCTCTATCTGCTCGGCATCCTGAGTCATCCGGATAATGACGAGGTGCCCTTTCCACTCATCTTTACCGGCCCGGCATCTGCCGCGGACTACTTTCTGCAGATTGACCGCTTTATTGGTGCGACGCTGGGTGCCAAGGCGCAGCTACGTTATCGCATCATCATTGACGACCCGGAGGCGGTGGCGCGGGAAATGAATGCCGGCATTCGTGGGGTGCGCGATTTTCGCTCTGCCCACGGCGACGCCTATTATTTCAACTGGCGCTTGCAGATCGACGCTGGTTTCCAGCGCCCCTATTTTCCGACCCACGCCTCGATGCGCCAGCTGAATCTGTCACCGGATCAACCGCCACATTTACTCGCTGCCGATTTGCGCCGGGCGTTTTCTGGCTTGGTTGCGGGCAACGTCAAAGCCCAGGGCATCAGTGAAATCGAGCAGCACGGCCCGTTCGAGATCGCGGGTGATCCGCAGGTCATGCACTTGATGGATGAACTGCTCGGCCAGTTTGTCGCGCAGCAGCGCATGAAGCTACCGGGTAAGGCGTATGTGCCCTGTTACCGGATTGTGAAAAACTGAGCGCCGTCCCGTCATTCTCGCCGTGTCACAGCGGCTGACTTTTGCAGCGGTGTTTTATTTGGCTAAGCGCTGCAGCCGTTTTTCCAACCGTGCGATATCGTCACGCAGCGTCGTTACTGCGTTTGAGAACTCCGCCAGATCATCGGCTTTGGTAATCATCGGCTGCTCTTCGGTGAAATATTCAGCGAGGTTTTCGGCCAAGTTTTGACCGGCCTGTTTTTGCCAGCCAGCGAACTGCCGGGCGCCGCCGACCAAGCGGTGGGCGGCGATGTCGCCGATGATTTTTGACAGGTCTTCTTCGGCATCCCAGCGCACATTGCGCACGACAAAGCTGAGCGCTTCGGCGAAGTCGACGGTGCCGGTCAGGCGCACCGAGCGCATCAGCGCGTCCATGCCTTGCAACAAAAGCAGGGGCGACAGGGCTGGCAGGCTCAAGGTGACATCGGCCACGGCTTCCGCAGACGGCGCCTGCAGGCTACCGTCGCTCGCTACCGCAAAGACCACATCAAAGGGCGGCATGTCGATGCGCGCAACGCGCCCGGCAAAGGGTTTCAGGCGCGTTTGCGCCCAGTCGGACTGGGCCAATACATGATTGATAAACAGCAGCGCAGGGGTGGGCAGGGCTTGCATGGGCTAGCGCTGCTTACAGTTTGTAGCCGCGGTGCAGGGCCACAACGCCGCCAGTCATGTTGAACACTTCAACGCGCTGCAGGCCAACGTCCTGCATCATCTTTTTCAGCGTTTCCTGATCCGGGTGCATGCGGATCGACTCGGCCAGATAGCGGTAGGAGTCGGCGTCGCCCGCGATCTTCTCGCCCAGCCAGGGCAAGACCTTGAACGAATAGATGTCGTAAAAAGGTTTGAGCGGCGCCGCGACCTTGGAAAATTCCAGCACCAGCAGCCGGCCACCGGGGCGCAGCACGCGGCGCATCTCGGCCAGGGCCTTGTCCTTGTGGGTCATGTTGCGCAGGCCAAAGGCCACCGTCACGATGTCGAAATGGTCATCGGGGAAGGGGAGCTTTTCCGCATCGCATTGCGCAGTCGGCGCCATCATGCCTTCGTCGAGCAGACGGTCGCGGCCAACGGTGAGCATGGCGTTGTTGATGTCGGTGAGCCAGACTTCGCCACCGCCTTCGCTGCCGAAGCCGACGCGCTTGGCAAAGGCCGAGGACAAGTCAGCGGTGCCGCCTGCAACGTCGAGGACTTTCTCCCCGCGCTTGGGCGCGGCGATCTCGATGGCAAACTTCTTCCACAGGCGATGCAGGCCGGCCGACATCAGGTCGTTCATGATGTCGTACTTGGGGGCGACGGAGGAGAAGACGCCGCGCACCCGCTGGGCTTTGTCGTTTTCGTCGACGGTTTCGTAACCGAAATGGGTTTTTGACATAAAGAGGGTTTCCTAGTGCTTGCTGCCGCAGCTAGCGCCGGGTTTGACGTTTAGCAAGGAGAGATCGACATCGCGGCTGGCACCGGCGGCGTCAAGTTTGGCCAGATACTCGGCCCAGAGTTGCTCCTGATCGCGTCCGAGGCGATACAGCACATCCCACGAGTAGAGGCCGGAGTCATGACCATCACTGAAGGTCGGGCGAATGGCGTAGTTGCCGACAGGGTCGATGGCGGTTATCGTCACGTCACGTTTTCCCGTTTGCAGCACGGCTTGATCGGGCGAGTGGCCGCGCACTGCCGCGGAAGGGCTATAGACGCGAAGCAGTTCGCACGGTAAGTGGAAATGCGAACCATCGTCAAAACTCACTTCCAGAACGCGTGACGTCTGGTGCAGCGTGATCTCGGTCGGGGTTGGGGTGGTGTGGTGTAGGCCTGCCATGATGGCCCGTATGATAGAGGAAGCGTAAGCGGACCGCCGTCTTGTCGGGTGTTATCGCCCAGAGAGCGATTACTACGGCCGCGCGCTAAACGTGCAGCGCTCGAAATCGCTGGTGCGATCGAGCACGTTTTTGAGCTGCAGTGGTGTGGTGGCGCCGTCGACCCAAAGTTCGATGGGCCTTGCAACGCGGAAGGTGCCGGCTGGCAGGATCAGGCTGGCTTCGACGCCCAGCGCAGGAATGGCGGGTAGCTTCATTGCCTGGCGGTAGCTATCGCGCAGGCCGGGGTCGGCAGCGCGTACGGCGACGGGCTGGGCGACGCCAGGATACAGTTCGATGCCGGCGGAAAGTGTGGCGGTGTGCTGGCCGTTGGCGTCTTCAAAGGCGGGCGTTTGCAAGGCCCAGCGCACGCTGCCGAGCACGAAATTGCTCGATCCGGCCAGTTTGACAGCTACGATGTGGCCGCTGCCGACGCGCACGCCGCCCTTCAAGGGACGGTTCAGGCGCAGGCCGTTGGCCGATTGGTCAAATAACTGCCAGTCGTCGAGTTGCGCCCAGTTTTCCAGCTCGAAACCTTGCTGTTCGCTGTAATTGTCGGGCTTGCGCCGTGCACGCTCACCAAACACGGCTAGGGCTTCACGCTCTTCGCGCAGCATGCGTTCATCAATCGTCGGCGATTTGAAGGGCTGATGACCGGAGAGGTAATAGTGGATGGCGGGCAAGCCAATGATGAAGTCACAGCTACCCGCCGTGCTCTTGCGCTCTTGCCGGCGCGGGATACCGCCTTTGCACCAGCGTTGATAAACGCGTTGCAGCAGCTGGCCGGCGGCCGGTTGGGTACAGTCTTCACCCATGTGCAGGCGCGACGGTTGCTCGCCTTGCTCAAGCAGGGTAATGCGGCTTTTCAGACTTTTGCGCAGCGCCGTGGTTTCCAGCCAGCGGCCTTCCCCGGCATCCTTGGCAAAATAGCTCGGTGGACGAGTGGATTTCAGGTCAAGAAATAAGGGTAAGGCGCGGTCGCCGATGGCCGTGGGCGGGGAGCGCAGCAGCCCCAGCTTGGCGCCCCAGCGCCGTGACCAGCGAGCAACCCAGTTCAGTTGCCGGGGTGACAGCTCATAGGTGTTGGCGGTGTACAGCAGCACCGATTCGGCAAAGGCGGCGAGCGCGCTGGTGGCCGTGCTGCCATGGCGCGGGCCATCGTCCACCGGTTCTACCAGCACCCCCAAGGCCTCTGTGACGGCAAAAACTTGATAGAGCAGCCGCCAGAAGTTCTCGTCGGGCAGCAGTGCGCCGCGGTACAAATCCACTTGCCAGTCGGCAAAAATCGTCAGGGCGCGTTGGGCAATGCGGGCGCGTTCTCGGGCCAGCGCTGGCTCCTGTTTTTCGTCTTCGAGCAAACGCAGGTAACCGCCGAGCACAGCATTCCATAAGGCGAGTGTGCCATCCAGGGCAGTTTGTTCGGGTGGTGTGAGCGGCAAAGCCTTGCAGGCAAATTTTTTCGCGACATCGTCCTGCACATCAATCACGGTCTGGCGCAGCAGTTCCATGAGCGCCAAGCGCTCGCTGGCAGGCAACCGGAAGTTGTTCAGCAGATTGATCTGACGCAGCAGCATCACCTGCGCCTGCCCGGAATTGGCCAAGGGCACGCTGGCCAGCCAATCCTGACAGGCGAGCACACTGAGGAAGGCGGGCGGGTGGTCGTTGGCCGTAGGCGGCAACTTGAATGGGGGTGGGCTCATGGCATCAGAAATAGAACGCCTTGACAGTCTGCCACAGAAGGCTGCTTATCGGCTTGAATCGGCCTGCTCCGATTTGCTTAGCAACCTATTAGATTTTGAACATTGACACCGTGCCATTGATCTCTCCCGCTACCTCGTCCACTTCGGCGCAATCGGCGGCAATACCCTGAATCTGCTGGCTATTGCTCTCTGCGGTTGCGGCGATATTGGCGACTTCGCTGGAAATGCCGCTGGAAGTTTGCTGATGTTGCGCCAGCGACTGGGTGATTTCGTCGATGATGTCGGCGGCACTTTGCGCGGAAAAAGCAATCATGCTCATGACTTGATTGGCCTCGTTGGCGATATCCGCCGAGGCTTGTACTTGTGTCTGGCTTTGCTGCATGTGCAGCGCGACGTCGCGGGTGGCGCCGCGCATGGTGTCGAGCATCTGGGAAATTTCATCCGTTGCGAGCGAGGTACGTTCGGCGAGCTTGCGTACCTCGTCGGCGACGACCGCGAACCCGCGACCTTGTTCGCCAGCGCGGGCGGCTTCAATGGCGGCGTTCAGCGCCAGCAAATTGGTTTGGTCGGCGATACCTTTGATGGTCGTGACGATGCGCGAGACTTCATTGGCGCGTTCTGCCAGCGCTTCCATTTCGGTTGTGGTTTTGGCCACCTGTTCGGCGACGCGCATGATCTGTGAAACGGCACGTTCGACGACGGCACCGCCTTCTTCCGAGTTGGCCCGGGCGGTTTCGGCCGTGCGTCGTGCCTCGCTGGCGCGCTGGGTTACTTGACTGATACCGCTGGTCAGGGATTCCACCTGTGCGGCGATGTGTGTAGTTTGATCACGCTGGACTTCGGTGGCCTGTGCAACATTGGCTGAGGCGTTGCTCAGATGGCCCGTAGCGTGGCTCAACTTGCCATTCGCACCGAGCAGCTGGCCGACGATGCCTTTGAGCCGCTCCTGCATGCGTTGTGCGGCGCGCAACAGGCGGCGGATTTCGCTATCGCCGCCCACCGAAATGGTTTCGCGCAGATCGCCTTCCGACACGCGCTCCAGTACATCCAGTGAGGTTTCAATCGCCCGTACCAAGCCGCGTGAAATGATGATCGTCAGGGCGATGATCAGGGTAGTGCCCAAGCCCATCAGCAGCGCAATGCGCGCGAACGTGTCGCCGAGCTTGTCTGCGGCAGCCCACAATTGTGCAAGCACCAGCAGATTGCCAGCAGAGATGGCAACGACAAGCAACCAGAGCTTGGCGTTAATGCTACGCAGGTTCATGGCAAGGCCTCAGCGGGGTGTCGTGGGGGGATGGTGAGGTCGGAGTCTAACGGTAGCTGGCGGAACAGGGTACCTATTAATAGTTACCTTCGCCGCAAGGCAAGCTCAAGTCCTAGTCGTCGACGTCGCAGACATCCAAGGCGAGGGCAAAGCTGAAAATGCTGCCCACCGGCGTGTTGGCACCTACGCTGATCACGCCGCCCATCAGGGCGACCAGCCCTTGCGCGCAGGCGAGCCCGAGGCCATTGCCGCCCGCTTTGCGGGTGATGCTGCCGTCGGCCTGCACGAAGCTCTGAAAAATCTCGCTACGCATCGCTTCCGGAACGCCGATGCCCGTATCCGCGACCGTGATACAGACTACGCAGCGGTGCTCGGCACCGATGGCCTCGGCTTGCGTGACGGTGGCAGAGAGGACGATTTCGCCCTGCTCGGTGAACTTCACCGCGTTGTCGAGCAAATAGGCGATGACTTGTTGCAAGCGCCGGCCATCGCCCATAAGCAAGATGGGAATGTCTTCGGCTATATCGCAACGCAATGCGAGGGCTTTGGCGGCTGCGGCTGCTTGAAATTTATGCTGGGTGACCGTAAGCACTTCCGGTAAATGCAAGGGGCTGAGCTTTAGTTGAACTTCGCCGGCTTCGATGTGGGCGAATTCGAGCACACGTTCAAGCATGTCGTGCAGCGCCTTGCCCGACTGGGTCAGTTCGCTGAGCAGGGGCGCTTGTTCGTCTGTTGGATTGCTCATGGCGAGCAGGCTCGCCATGCCCAGCACACCATTGAGCGGAGTGCGTATTTCGTGGCTCAGGTTGGCAAGAAACTGTGTCTTCGCCAGGCTGGCTTTGTTTGCTACCGCCACTGCCGTGCGTAGCGCTTCTTCAGTGTGCTGACGACGCTGGTTTTCTGCTTCCAGCAGGTGCACGCTCTCGTTCAGCTGCTGATTGCGCCGGCGCACCTGATTGCCCAGGTGGAAGACGGCGAATAAGGCGCCAAGGGCGAAGGCCATGCAGAAGAATAAATTGCGCTGGGCAAGCTTGATGCGCGCGCTAAGCTTTTGATCGAGCGCGGGTAGGAGCACGTCATAAATCAGTGCGTAATTCTCGGCGGCGATGGCGGCTGCGTTGCTCAGTAACTCAGTAGGTGCCGTGGTGAACTGTTCTTGCAGAATATCGCGCTGGGTTATATCGAGCAGGTGGTGAATGCTTACCGCGATGCGTGATTGGGCGGCATCGAGGCGTGGCTTGAGGTCTGGCGATGTTTGCGCGATACGCTCAAAAACGGTGCTTTGTGCGGCGTGTGCGGCCTCGATATTGTTGGCGATGACTACCAGATCACTACGCTGGCTATAACCGAGCGATTTGCGTATCAGGGCGCGCTTGCTCTGTGTATGCAGTGCATCGTGCAATTCCAGAAGCAGGGGCGTGGAGCGAACCAGCGCATCTTGCAAGTAATAGGTGTCCAACTCGCGGTCGATCGAAAGACTGTCGTGGTCGGCGATGTCGAGCATGAGTTCGCGCAACTGACTAATCAGCGCCGTGTGGCGATTGAGGTTTTCCGACACGGTCCAGTCACCGCCTTCGGTGAGAATTTCCTGCCATTCCTGAGGCACAGCTGACCAGCGCGGCGCGGTGCGCAAGGGCTCCGGCAGAGCCTGCCCGGTGCGTTCGATCAGCGCCGTGATGGTCTGTGCGGTGTGCTCTGCAGGGGCTTGCTGGCTGTCGTCGCCGGAGAGCTTGCTCATCATGAGCCCGCGATGACTTTGCAGCGCCTGCGTAAGCTGATTGAGGGGCAGCAACCGGGCAACGCCCTGGCGTTCGCTGCGGTCAATCTGGATGTCGGAACCCAGAATGAAAAACAAGCCGCCAGCCAAACCCAGCAGTGTTAGCGAAACCAGTAGACCGAGAAAAAAGGTACTGTCGAAACGCTGAGGGTTTGGCGGCGAGGGGTTTGGCTGAGAAGCCTTAGAGGAGGACACGCTCGATCCCGCCGTTGGTGGCTTTCTCCACGTAGTCATTCAGCCAGTTTGGCCCGAGTATGCCCTTGGCCATTTCCACCACGATGTAGTCGGCGGTCGTACCCGAATCATTGTCGTAGCGGGACAAGCCTTGCAGGCAAGACGGGCAGGAAGTCAGGATTTTGACTTCGCTCACCGCGAGCGCCGTGTCACGGGAGCTGACTTTTGCCTCGGCTTCACGCAGGATCGCCGCACCCTTCTCCATCTCTTCCTGCTTGCGGAAGCGTACCTGCGTGGAAATATCCGGACGCGTTGCCGCGAGCGTGCCCGACTCGCCACAGCAGCGATCATTCAAATCCACGCGCTGCCCCATCAAGGCATTGGCTACCTTGATGCCGGAGTGATGTTTCATCGGCGTATGGCAGGGCTCGTGATACATGTACTGCGTGCCTTTCACGCCATCGAGCTTGATGCCCTTCTCGTACAGGTATTCGTGAATATCAACCAGTCGACAGCCGGGGAAAATCTGCTCGAACTGGTACTTGAGCAACTGATCCATACAGGTGCCGCAGCTGACCACGACCGTCTTGATGTCGAGGTAGTTCAGCGTATTGGCGACGCGATGGAAGAGCACGCGATTGCTGGTGGTGATCTGCTGGCCTTTGGCTTCGTCGCCCGACGAGGTTTGAGGGTAGCCGCAGCACAGATAACCGGGTGGCAATACCGTGGTGGCGCCGGCATGCCAGAGCATCGCTTGCGTGGCCAGGCCGACTTGCGAGAACAGGCGTTCCGAGCCGCAGCCGGGGAAGTAGAAAACGGCCTCGCCTTCCTCCTGCTGGTTCGGGTTACGGATCACCGGGATCAGCGTGTCATCTTCGACATCCAGCAGGCCACGGGCGGTGCGTGCCGGCACATTGCGCGGCATGGGTTTGTTGATGAAGTGAATGACCTGCGTTTTGATTGAGGGCTTACCCAGGGTTGCTGCCGGTTGTTGCACCGAGCTTTGGATCAGGCCCAGCGCTTTGCCGATGCGATGCCCGAGTCGCTGCGCCTTGTAGCCGAGCTGGATCATGCCGGCACGAATCAGAGTGATGGTCGCCGGGTCTTGCGCGGTGAGGAAAGCCATGGCCGCGGCGGTGCCGAGATTGAAGGGCTTCTTGCCTTCCTTGCGCAGGAAGTTGCGCATGGCAATCGACACATCGCCGAAGTCGATATCGACCGGGCAGGGGTTGGCGCATTTGTGGCAGACCGTGCAGTGATCGGCAACGTCGGAAAACTCGTCGAAGTGCTGCAAGGAAATGCCGCGCCGCGTTTGCTCCTCGTAG
>CAZFSH010000113.1:7222-8881 GCA_964521935.1 uncultured Propionivibrio sp. | reverse complement strand
GCACGCCACGCCCCTCACCTAAATTGCCGAGAATTTCTTTCATATCCAGAATCAGGACAATCTGACCGTTAGACAGCGTGGTCACGCCAGCAACGCCCTTGGGTCGGAAGTCTTCCAGTGACTTGATTACTGCATCTTCGCGCCCCATGAATCCGTCGATGGCCAGAATGAACGTCTGGTCGGCAGTCTGCATGAGCACACCGTATTCGGGGATGCCGTCTGGCGCCCACCCTAGCAAAGAACGCAGGGGATAAACCGGCATCACTTCGCCACGGACGACCATCGTTGCACGACCGCCAACTTCCTGCACGCCTGAAACCTCGATCGGCAGAATTTCGCGCACCATGGACAACGGTACGGCGAAGGGTTGGTCGCCCAACTGCACCAGCAGCACCGGCAGAATCGCCAGCGTCAGTGGCAGCGAGATGACAAAACTGGAGCCTTTACCGCTCTGGCACTTGATCTCGATGGAACCGTTGAGCTTCTGGATATTGGTCTTGACCACATCCATGCCCACACCGCGCCCCGAAACATCGGAGGCGACGTCTTTTGTCGAGAAGCCGGGCAAGAACACGAGATTGAAGCTCTGCCGCTCGTCCATCGTATTGGCTTCTTCGTCGGTAATCAGGCCCTTTTCCAAGGCCTTGGCGCGCAAGCGTTCCGCATTCATACCGCGACCGTCATCCGACACCACGATCACGATGTGATCACCTTCCTGACGTGCCTCCAGGCGCACCATGGATTTTTCCGGCTTACCCGCCGCGAGACGCTCTGCCGTGGGCTCAACGCCGTGGTCAACTGCGTTACGAATCAAGTGAATGATGGGGTCAGACAAGTCCTCAATCATGGTCTTGTCGATTTCCGTCTCTTCACCGACCAGCACTAGCTCAACGTCTTTACCCAGACTTCGCGCTAAATCGCGGGCAATACGCGGGTATTTCTGGAACAGGCGACCGATAGGCTGCATGCGCGTTTTCATGACCGCGTTTTGCAGATCGGACACTAGCAAATCAAGCTGGCTAACCGCTTGATCAAGCGCATGCAAGGTATCGGTATCGGAACGTCCGTTCAAAATATCCGAACGCAATGAGGTCAATCGGTTCTTGGTGAGGCCAATCTCACCAGACAGGTTCAACACCTGATCAAGCCGTGAGGTATCAACACGAATCGAGTTGTCGCGCGTTTTTTCCGCATCACGACGCCCAACCACGACTTGCGAGCCGGGCTTGTCCGTCGTGCGGCGGCCGACAGCGTGAGTAATTATCTGTTCCGGCGATTGTCCAACGACAGAATGCTCATGAGAAATCTCAATCTCGTGCACAACAGCCGGTACGGCGACAGCAGCCGCAGCCGGGGCAGCGCCGGTCACGGCGCCATGCAAGGCATTCCAATCAGGGCCTCCTGCGGAAGGCGCAGCGACAGCGGCTGACACCGTTGCTGGCGGTGGTGCAGGGGGGGCTGCGATGGGCGCCGGTGCTGCCGCCTGAACAGCCTCAGGGGTAAGTTGCCCGGCCAGCGCAGCTTTAAGCTTTTGCAACAAGGCCTGCGGAGCTGGTGAGGGTTGGGTACCACGCTCCAACTCGCCAAACATGTCGCGCACAGCGCCTGTAGCTTCGAGAATGGGGTCCATGATCACATTAGTGATCGCCATTTCGCCAT
>CAZFSH010000113.1:0-7122 GCA_964521935.1 uncultured Propionivibrio sp. | reverse complement strand
CCTGTAGCTTCGAGAATGGGGTCCATGATCACATTAGTGATCGCCATTTCGCCATTCCGCAACTTATCGAACAGATTTTCGGTCAGGTGACACAAGGTAACCAATTCGGTCGCATTGAGGAAGCCCGCGCCACCTTTGATGGTGTGAAATCCACGAAAAATGTCATTGAGCAAAGCATGGTCTTCCGGATTTTTTTCCAGATCAACCAATTTGTTATCAACGCCAGACAACAGGTCGGTGGCTTCCACCAAAAAGTCCTGCAACAGGTCTTCCATACCGGCAAAATCGCTCATTTCGTTCTCCTAAATCCCTGCCTTAAAAGCCGAGGCTCTCGAGCAGGTCATCCACCTGCGATTGATCCGTCACCACATCATCACGACCTGAGGCATTTATCACCGGGCCGTTCATAAGCCCTTGCGGTACCTCAGCCTTACGGCCTTCGGGCATGGCTTCAATAAGAACCGCCAACAATTGCTTCTCAAAAGCCTGCGTCATGTCCGCAACTTTCTTGATGACCTGACCGGTCAAATCCTGAAAGTCCTGCGCCATCATGATCTCATTCAACTGATGGGTTGCGGTAGCCAATTTTGTCGGCGCACCACCAAAGTAGGCACGCGTATCAGCCGCCAGTGATTTGAAATCCTCAACCGATAACTGGTTAGCAAACATTTTTTCCCAACGCGCTGACAACGCCAGGGCACCCGCTTCCAGCTCTTCCGTTAGCGGTTTGGCAATGTCGGTCGCATTAAGAACTTTCGACGCGGCCTGCTCGGTCATCTGGGCAATATAGGTCAAGCGCTGGCGAGCATCAGGAATCTGGCTGGCGGCTTCCTTCAAGGCTTGGTCGTAGCCCAATTCGCGCAAACTGTCATGCAACTGGCGAGCCATCTTGCCAAGATTATTAAACACTGCTTCCTGCTGTGGTTCATCGGCGTCGCCGGTGTAGCTAGGTATGGGCGCGGATTCGGCTGCTACGTTGTCAAACAGCGCCTGCAAATCATCAGAGTCGCCGGTCGGATCGGGCTCGCGAGCAGGGGGCGCAGACGGAGGATTACTGCATGCGATGGTGTCAAACAGATTTTGCAGATCGTCAGAATCGCCCGCCGGGTCTGGCTCGGCAATAGGCGGCGGCGCTGGCGCACGCGTAGCACCAGCGATGGTATCGAAGAGGTTTTGCAGATCGTCAGAATCGCCGCTGTCGTCAGCCATGTTTAATCCTTGTACGTGACCGGCGATCAGCCGCCCTTGTCCAATTTCTCAAAAATCTTGTTCAGCTTCTCGCTCAGCGTCGCGGCCGTAAAAGGCTTGACGATATAACCTGAAGCACCCGCCTGAGCGGCAGCAATAATGTTTTCCTTTTTCGCCTCAGCGGTAATCATCAGGAAAGGCAGTGTTTTCAGCGTAGGGTGGGCTCGCACCGACTGGAGCAGCGTCAGACCATCCATGTTCGGCATATTCCAGTCAGACACGACAAAGTCAAAACCGCCACCCTGCAATTTCTGCAGCGCAATGGCGCCGTCTTCGGCCTCATCCACATTGGTAAAACTCAACTCTTTGAGCAAATTGCGCACGATACGGCGCATCGTCGAAAAGTCGTCGACCACCAGAAACTTCATCTTGGTCCGATCAACAGCCATGCAGTTCTCCTGACAATCTCTGAATGTTCACTTGATGCTTAGTTGACGCTCACTTGACGTTCAACGAACATTGAAACTTAATCACGCAGCGATTTGAGCAGCATCGGGCGGATAGTATCCGCAAGCACTTCTGCGTCAAATTTGGCCACATACGAATCTACCCCCACACTCTTGCCCATCGCCCGATTGGCTTCAGAAGAAAGCGATGAGTGCATCACCACTGGGATACCTTCGAAGCGTGGGTCCGACTTGATATTTTTGGTTAGCACGTAACCATCCATCTCGGGCATCTCGGCATCAACCAAAATCAGGTTAACTTCTTCACGGACACTCTTGCCCATTTGACGCGCATGACCGGCCATACCGGAAAGGCGCGTCCATGCCTCAAGACCGTTTTGCGCATGCTTGTGCTTGACGCCTAGCTTATCCAGCACTTCGCCAATTTTCTTGCGCGCAACCGAAGAGTCGTCGACAAAGAAAATATTGAAATCATCGGCATCCGGCATCGCGTCTATCTGACCGACGATGCCCTCGCCAAAGGTATGGGCCAGAATGGACTCAACGTCCACGATCGAGACGAGTTTGCCATCCGGCAGTTCGGTAATGGCGGTGATATAGCTGTGCGAGCCACTAGTAACCGATTCCGGCGCACGGACTTTGTCCCACTCGACGCGAATAATGCGATCAACCGCGTGCACCAGAAAGCCCAGCGTGCGTTTACTGTATTCGGTCACCATCATCGACGCGCCACGCTGAGACGGCCGGTCAGCCAGCTGCATAGCTTCGGCGAGTTGCAACACGGGAATAACATTACCGCGCAGACTTATCAGACCTTCTACCCCGGACGGCATGTTGGGAGTCTTGGTAATAGTCGGTGTTTTGGAAACTTCACGCACCTTGAAGACATTGATACCAAATGTCTCGTGAGTCCCCAATGAAAACAGGAGAATTTCCATCCGATTGGAGCCCGCCAACTTGGTGCGTGCATCCACGTTCTCCATTAATGAATGGCCACCTTGCCCGCCGGCTTTGACCATGCTGTTTGCAGTCGTCATCGCTATCTCCGCTTAATTCGCCGCGAGCTGGTTTTGTGGCCCCAGCAATAGACGCGTCAGAGTCTCGGCAAGACGCTGCGGCTCAAATTTCGGCACATACTCATCCACCCCCACCGACTTGCCCAATTGCATATTGGACATCGATGAGAGCGAAGAATGCATTAGTACAGGAATACCCGCAAAACGCGGATCAGACTTGATATTTTTAGTCAGGATGTAGCCATCCATCTCAGGCATTTCAACGTCAGTGAGAATCAACTGTATGAAATCTTTCGGCTGTTTGCCACTGGATACAGCATAACCGGCGATTTTCTGGAGTTCGTCCCACGCGGCACGGCCATTAACCGCCCCCACAAATTTGACACCCATGGCAGTGAGGGTGCGCTCAATCTGGCCTCGCGCTACCGACGAATCATCAGCGAATAACACAGTCATGTCGTCGCGAGGAATGCGCTGAATGGCGGAGAAGATCATGCCATCGTCATATTTGGAGGTTTCAGCCAGAACACGTTCGACGTCGAGCATCATGACCAAACGACCATCGGCGAGTTCTGTCACCGCCGTGACCAAGCCACCAAGATTGGCGGTCAGCATTTCCGGTGGCACGCGCATCTGCGCCCAATCGAGCCGCAGAATCGTATCCACAGACTCGACCAGAAAACCTTGGGTGTGACCGTTGTACTCGGTAACAATCATGATGTCGCGTGGCGTCTCGGCAGACATGCCTATGTAGTCGGCTAGGTCCACAACCGGCACTAGAGCACCACGCAAACTCACCATCCCCTTCACCGCCGACGGCATGTCCGGTGCGGCGGTAATTTCCGGGGTACGCATTACTTCGCGCACCTTGAAGACATTGATACCAAACGTCTCGCAGCGTCCGGTCCGAGTGTCTTTGCCCAGCGAAAAAAGGAGAATTTCTAATTTATTGGTACCCGCCAAACGGGTACGCGCATCAATATTCTTCAGTAGCTCAGACATCTCCATGCCTCTCTGCGTTGCTTATCACGCAATCTCTCCCCGGCGGACACCAGACGGCGATCCTGCCTGTGCAAATGATGTTACGCCAAATTTCCAAGCAGCGCGGACACTCTTCACTCGGCCAGCTCCACTTGCATTAGTGCTTAAATAACGCGAAACAACTTGCTGAAATTAGCAATATCGAGCACCTGCTTGACAGCGCCGGAACAATTGACCAGAGCGACTTCGCGACTGGCAGTCTTGGCCTTGTCGCGCAACATCAACAGCATGCCCAGTGCAGAGCTGTCCAGGTAGTCGACGCCAGACAAATCAACGTTTACTTCGCGCGCAGTAGCCTCCATGGCTTTATCGACGACTTCGCGAAACTCGCGGTGCGCGTTGAAGTCGAATCGACCTTGCAACTTGATTACTGCTTTGCCGTCGGCAACTACAACATTTGCCTGCATGTCTGACTCCGTAATTAGGGATAAATCAATATGGGTATTACGGGGCAAGTATAGCCTGAAGATTCCGCGTGTTTATACAAGCTGCCAGCAGTTTCAGCAGCAATCAACTGCGGTCCATCAAGCGCAAGCGCGCCAGCAAGTTGGGCGCGACATCATCAAGGCTGCACACCTCTGCAACCCCGCCGACCAGCGCGGCTTCGCGCGGCATGCCATAAACCACGCAAGAGGCCTGGTCCTGTCCAATGGTATGGGCGCCGGCATTGCGCATTTCAAGCAAACCTTGCGCGCCATCCTTACCCATCCCGGTCAAAATAATCCCCACCGCATTGACACCACGAACCTGCTGCGCGACCGAGCGAAAAAGCACGTCGACTGATGGCCGATGCCGATTGACCGGTTCTTCCTGATTAAGCTCAATAACATACCCACCGGCGCTACGGCGGATCACCATGTGCGAGTGCCCGGGGGCCAGATAGGCAGTTCCTGGCGACAACCGCTCCCCGCCCTGTGCTTCAATCACCGTCAGTGCGCTAAGCGAATCCAGACGCTTGGCGAAGGATGGCGTAAAAGTTTCCGGCATGTGCTGAGTCATGACGATCGGTGGCATTTCTGCCGGCAAGGCCGTCAACACGTCCTTGATGGCTTCAGTGCCGCCTGTCGATGCGCCAATCGCTATGACAGTTTCGTGCAACAATCGATGCGAAAACCCTCCAGAGGCTATGGAGCGTTTAGCAACTGGTGCGGCAATGGCAGGGCCACGTGGGGGGGCCGCCTTGAGTCGCGCCGCCGCCGCGGCACGAATCTTGTCGCAAATTTCCTCGGCATAGCCCTGCAGCAGGGAAATATTCTCTGCGCGCGGTTTGGCAACAAAGTCGACGGCGCCCAACTCCAAGGCCTTGAGTGTTACTTCTGAGCCACGTTCGGTCATCGCCGAAATCATGATTACCGGCATGGGCCGAAGACGCATGATGCGATCGAGAAACTCCAGCCCGTCCATCTTGGGCATCTCGACATCAAGAGTCAGTACATCAGGGTTGAGGGCTTTGATCATTTCACGCGCTGCAATCGGATCAGGTGCCGAGCCGACAACACTCAGATCCGAAGCGCCATTGATGATCTCGGTCAGCAATGCCCGCATCAGCGCGGAGTCGTCTACGATGAGTACGCGAATGGTCACAATAAGTCCTTAAAACAGTTCCACATCGCCAGCCACCGGTGCTTCAGTGAGGCGTGCAGCGTATTCTTTTTCGCGCCGGGCCAAGGTGTCATTGTGCACTCTCGCCAACTTTTTGACCAATACACGTCCTGTCTGGGGAAAGAAGTACACCTTGCGTGGCGTCACGTCGAGGAGGTCTTGTGCTACCAAGCTGATGCCCTCGGTTTTTAGATACTGCAACACAAACTCGGAGTTGCGCTCGCCCACCATTGAGCTTTCCAGACTCGCCATGACACGGCCGCCGCCAAACACTTTGGCTTCCAGGTTTTGCCGTGACGAGCCCAGCTTGAGCAAGTGGTTAACCAGAATTTCCATCGCATAGGTGCCGTAGCGAGCGGAGGCTGAGAGCGCGCCGCGATCGCTCGACTCGGCAAGCATGAAGTGATTCATGCCACCGATACCTTTTACCTTGTCGCGAATACAGGCCGAAACACAGGAGCCCAGCACGGTGACCAGCATCATGTCCGTGGTAGTAACGAAATACTCGCCCGGCAACACTTTGACCGCCTCCGAGCTGAACGTACGATCGAAGTATCGGTTATTAGCAAGGTGTTCTACAAAGCCGGCGTCCATACTCATAGACCCAATCAGCGGAAATGCCGCGTGCCGCTGGCCGGGCTATCGGCGCGTTCGTAAACGGTTCGCCCGAGGGAACGGAATAGGTCGGCGGCGTGCAAAAAACTCTCCGAGTGGCCGGCAAATAGCAAGCCGTCAGTGCGCAGCAGCGGGACGAATTTTTTCAGGATCGCGTACTGCGTAGGCTTATCGAAATAGATCATGACGTTACGGCAAAACATCACGTCAAACGGGCCTTGCAGATCAATACGCTCGAGCAAGTTGATGCGGGTAAACGTGATAAGACGTTGCAACTCGGGGCGCACACGGGCGAAACCAGCCTGCGCGCCGGTGCCACGCTGAAAGAAGCTACGGAGCCTTTCTTTGCTCAGCTTATTGATGCGCTCAAGCGGATAGACACCCTTGGCCGCCGTCGCGAGTACGTTGGTGTCAATATCACTGGCTACAATTTCTACCGGTGGCGTCATGGAGCCAAACGCTTCACAGGCGGTCATGGCCAGAGTGTACGGCTCCTCACCGGTTGACGCCGCCGAACACCAGATACGCAGCGGCTTATGTTTCTGTGCGGCCAAAAAGTCGGCCAGAATTTCAAAATGATGCGCCTCGCGAAAAAACGAGGTGAGGTTGGTCGTCAGCGAATTAACAAAAACTTCCCATTCTGGTCCCTCATCGGCCTGCAGGTAAGCCAGGTAGTCTTCCACCCGTGTGAGGTCCAGGGCACGCAGGCGCCGAGCCAAACGGCTGTACACCATGTCGGACTTGATTGGCGCGAGCGAAATCCCTGCGTGATCATAGATCAGCTTGCGAACGACATCGAAGTCGGCCTGCGTAAACTCAAACTCACGCTGCTTGCCTGTTGCGGATTCACTCATTGATGCTCACTCATTGCTACTCACACTTTCTGACGCCGTCTCACAGCGACTGATTTTTGACGGACAGTGATTAGAACTCTTCCCATTCGTCACCATTATCGTTGCTGAGTGACGGCGGTGGCAACTTGCGGCCTGTACTGGTCGACGCCAGTGTGCGCGCATTCTGCGCGAGTTGCCGGGGGGGCATTGGCGTGGCATCGCGCAAGGCTGGGCCCGGCATGGTACTGCGCTCGTTGATTTTAAACATCGACACCGCCTGTGCCAGCGCACGCGCCTGCTCCTCCAGACTCTCTGCGGCGGCAGCGGCTTCTTCCACCAGTGCCGCATTTTGCTGCGTGA
>CAZFSH010000112.1:0-8928 GCA_964521935.1 uncultured Propionivibrio sp. | reverse complement strand
GGCGTGATGGTTTGTTGAAAACAATTGAGTATTTCCGTTCCCGGATACAAGCTTAATCGGCGTGCCGACCTGAGGCGGATCAGTAGCCAATTGGCAACATTTAAGGGAGAACCAGCATTCGCATTTTGTTCATTGACTGGGCGCCGTTTGCCTACGATGCCGAAACACCGCCACATAACCCCTTAGGCGGCGCGCAGTCTGCTGCCGTGTATCTGGCGGCTGCGCTGGCGGATCGCGGCCATGATGTCGTGGTGATCAACCAGATTGAGCAGGAAAAGCGATCACGTGGTGTGTTGTTCACGAATCTGCCTAAACCAACGGTATGGATTAATGGCTTCGACGTCATTATCTCGGTGACGGGTCTGCGCGCGGACACACTACGTTCGATTGGCTGTACCCGGCCAGTCATAGCGTGGTGCCCGCATGACGTTAATCAACAAGCTGTGGCCAGCTTGAGTGACCCCGCACAACAAGCGCTCTACGCTGGCTTTGCCATGGTCTCGGCGTGGCAGAAGCAGGAGTACATCAAGGCCTTTGGCCTGCCAGCGGGAAAGCTGCATGTGTTGCGTAACGCTATCTCGCCGGGTTTCGAGAATCGCCAGCGACGGTGGCGTTGGCTGGAGGAGGGGCGGCCGCCGACATTTGCCTACATCAGCACGCCATTCCGTGGCCTTGATGCGCTGTTGATGGGCTTCCCGCTGGTGCGTCAGGCCATACCCGACGCACGCTTGCGTATTCATAGCGGCATGCAGACCTATCACCGTACTGAACAGGACAAGTTGTTCAACGCTATCTACGAACTGGCGCGCGTACTGCCGGGTGTTGAAAGTACCGGGCCGATTGGGCAACTGGAGTTGGCAGATTCGCTACAACGCGCCGATATCTTGGCGTACCCAAACACCTTCCGTGAAACCTCCTGTATTTCGGTGATGGAGGCCGCGGCGGCTGGGCTGCTCGTGGTAACTACGAATTTGGGAGCCTTACCTGAAACCTGTGCAGGTCACGCGCGCTTGGTTGACGCAATGACCAGCGGCGAACAAGAGTTTCCGGCCATGTTTGCGACACGTTTTGCCGAGTCGGTGGTGGCGGCATATCGCGAGGCGATAGCCGACGCGGCGGCAACCAGCAGTAGGCTCACCGCGCAGATGAACGAATTTCAAACAGAAAACACGTGGGCCAAGCGCGCCGGCGATTGGGAAGCTGTTTTAACAACCGTATGTGGATAAGTTGAGGACGCTGTGAATTCAAATTCAGTACGCCTACAGCAAGCAATTGATGAGATAGATCATGACCGCCTGGATTTGGTTGGCTTGATTACCCAGGCCGATGCGTTGAGCACCGGCGGGGACCCACCGCTAGCCATTACGCTTTACAAGTATTGGCTACGTGCAAATCCAGCGCATCCTTTGCGCCATGTCCCGTCATTCAACGCCGCGTGTTTGCTGCTGTCTGCAGGCCAAGCCCAATCAGCAGCCGATTTGTTGGCTAAATCGATTGACGAGACGCCTGATTTTTATCCTTCAAGGCTCAATCTCGCCTCAGCCTATGAGCGCTTGGGCCGGACTGACGAGGCATTGGCCGAGTTGGGCAAGATTGTGGAGAAGCTGTCGGTAATCGGGGCGGCAAATATTGGCCACAAAATTCAAGCCTTGCGGAACATCGGGCGCTTGGGCAAGACATTCGAGGCGCAGGCAGAGGCCTTGCGTCATGCCGTAGAGCTGGACTCTACGCAGAGCGAAATGCTGCAACATTGGTTTAATCGCCGTCAAACCAACTGCATGTGGCCGGTAGCGCAACCCTTGGGGGCTTTGGCAGTAAAAGAAGTGACCCAGCGGTTGGCACCTTTGTCGATGGCCGCATATATCGATGACCCCTTGCTGCAATTAGCGAGCGCCAAGCGCTATTGTCGTCAGCTCACCAAACACAAGTCACCGCGTCTAATTGAAGGTAATTGGCCGCAACCGATAAATACTCAGCCGGAAAAGCTGCGTATTGCCTATTTGTCGTCGGACTTTAGTAACCACGCTGTCGGTTACCTCATGTCCGATGTGTTTAAAAATCACCGGCGCGAACGCTACGAAATTTCAGTGTTCAATATTGGTGAGCGCACAGATGATGCGTTGCAGCAAAAAATCATGGGGCAGGTCGATCGCTGGTTTGATATCAAAAACATGTCGGATCATGACGCCGCCAAGTTGATGGTGAAAGAGGGGGCAGACATCCTTTTGGATATGAATGGCCACACCAATCACCAGCGTACGGGCCTGCTTTCGCTGCGACCAGCACCAGTCATAGCAAACTGGCTGGGCTATCCAGGCACGATGGGCTCGCATTTTCATCACTACGTTATTGCTGACGAATTCATCATTCCACCGACTCATGAGCGTTTTTATAGCGAGCGCGTTTTACGTTTGCCCTGCTATCAACCAAATGGCGCGCTCTATCCGGTGCCACCGGTTAAAGAAACACGCGCCGACCTGGGTTTGCCGGAAGCTGGTGTTGTCTTCTGTTGCTTTAATGGCTCGGTAAAACTAACCGAGCCAGTGTTTTCGCGCTGGATGACCATTTTGGCGAACGTGCCAAATAGCGTGCTGTGGTTGCGTGGCAAGTCCGAGGATGAGCTGTCGGTCAGGTTGTGTGCCGAGGCTGCCAAGCGAGGGGTTGCACCAGACCGCCTGAAGTTTTTGTCCTTCCGCTCGAATACCGAATATCTGGGCTGTCACCGTTATGCGGACATTTTCCTTGATACCTTTCCTTATGGTGCCCACACCACCGCCTCCGACGCGTTACGCATGGGCATACCCGTGGTGACGCTGGCGGGCCTTACTTTTGCCTCCCGTGTCTGCGGTAGTTTGTGCAATGCAGCGGGCTTGCCTGATTTTGTGTGTCACACCCCCCAAGACTACATCCGGCAGGCTATTGCGCTCGGGAATAACCCTGAGTTGCTGGCGCAGGCAAAGCAAAAGCTGGCGACGGCACTACCAACCGCGCTGTTGTTTGATTCCGCCACGCTAGTCAGGCACTTGGAGGGCTTGTTTGAGCACATGTGGAGCGACTATGTGGACGGTGCATTGCCAGCATCAGGTAGCCAGCACATTGATCCGGAAGATATTTTCCCCATGGTGCCGCGCGGGAGTTACGCCGATTTCATGCGTTTTGACGAATATGAGTTCAGTCACCGAGCGTTTTGACCATGCCAACTGCACTCTCGCATCGCTAGCCCGGTATGCCGGGCATTCTTTTTGCAGGGGAGCACGTATGGCCTATTCATCACATCGCATTAAAGTTATAGAAATGGCTGCCGTAATGATTAGCTGACCAGGCGTGAAAGCACGGTCGCTTGGCCATGGTTTACGAGAAAAGTCGCTAACTAATTGTATTTTTGAGAACTTTTAAAAATGCTGCAATTTTGCGCACTAGCTGATGGCAACTTACCGGCTCCCGTTAGGGGAGGAGTTGGTGGTGTCTCAGTGTTTTTACGGTGCAGCAGCGACATAACCCCCATGTTTACCCATCCCGCCAACAGGGCGGCGTGAGGAGCTTGCAATGGCAATCAACAACACCACCGATATTAAGTCTTTGACTCTTAGCGAAATTGCGGCGATGACTCCCGCAGAATTTGCGTCTTTGACTGCCGATCAAATTGCAGACCTCTCGACCGCCCAGGTTCGAGCGCTAAACCAAACGGTGATAGGCGCAATCACATCGAGCAAGCTAGCCTTGTTCGAGCCGGCAGATATTGCCGCATTGAGCATCACGCAATTAGGTGCGCTCACGCCGACAGCGCTTACTGGGCTGACGGTAGATCAGATTCCGGCGTTGTCCACTGCCTCGGTCGTGGCGCTCACCGCCGCGCAGTTCAAGGCGCTCGCTGCCACGCAAATAGAGGCGCTATCAACGATTCAGGCCAAAGCACTGAATAGCACCTTGATCGGCGCACTCACCACTACCCAGATCGTGGGTCTTGAAGCCGCCGATATTGCGGTATTGTCGGCAACGCAAATACAGAACATTTCGACAACCAACCTTACCAAGCTGAATTCAGATCAGGTTACGGCGGTGTCCACTTCAGCGATCGCGGCGCTGACCTCGACGCAGTTTTCTAGCCTCGAAGCCTCGCAAATCGCTGCGCTGACGACGGCGCAAATCAAGGCCGTAACCACAACTAATATCGTCGCCTTGACGACCACACAAGTTCCGTCAATTGAAGCTGAAGACATCGCGGTCTTCAGCTCCGCGCAAGTAAAAGCTCTGCAAACTTCTGATATCCAAAAGCTTGGTACCGATCAGTTAGAGGCCTTGAGCACCGCGCAGGTTAAATTTTTGACCCAAACGCAGATTGCTGCACTGACCACTACGCAAGTTGCCGCACTGTCACCTGACCAAATTCGTTCTTTGGCGGCTACCCAAATCAGTGCTATCGAAACTACGGACTTTGCCATGCTTGGTCCCGATCAAATCGAGGCCATAACGTCCATTCAGGCTGCAGCCTTGACCGCAGGCCAAGTCGCTACGCTGATTGCCACCGAAGTCGCCGTGATGGCCCCGTCAGTTATTGCTGCCTTTGCTGCCACCCAGCTTCAAGCACTGGTAACGACAGACATCGCCGCACTGTCGGATGTGCAAATCGCCGCTATAGGTACGTCCCGTATTTCAGCATTGACGACAACGCAGATCGGGGTATTGGCTGACACGCAAATTGAGGCGTTGACGGGCAACCAGGTCGCCGCATTGACCACTGCCCAAGTTGCTGCGCTGAACAGAACTCAGTTAAAAGCGATCGAAGCCGCGGATCTGGCAAAAATGACGGTCACCCAGATCGCCAAGATTGAAACCAGCGATATCCCTGCGCTGACTACCGATCAAGTCGTTGCCTTGTCTTCCAGGCAGGTTGCGGCCATGACTACGGGTCAGTTGGCTTCGCTGTCGTCCACCCAAGTTGCGGCATTGCAAGCAGAAGATATTGCGGGTTTGACCTCCGCGCAGTTGCGCGCCCTTGGTCCGGATGCGGTAAAGACACTCGATAACGCCCAAATCGCGGGTATGTCCACGCTGGCCATCGCATCGTTGAGCACAACGCAAATCGCCAACTTTACGACGGAACAAATTCAGGCTTTGGCATCAAGCCAGTATCTGGCGATGCAGGCAAGCCAACTTCGTGCCTTGACGACGACACAAGTGGCCGCGCTCGAGGTTACTGATATTGCGGCCCTCACGACTGCCCAGATTCAGCTTTTAGAGACGACGGATGTCGCTCAGTTAGGTGCGTTGCAGATTGCCGCCTTGACGAGCAAGCAAGTAGCAGCGTTGACGAATTCGCAACTGGAGGCAATGTCGGGAGCCCAGTTAGCAGCCATTCAAACGACTGACTTGGTTGCTTTGACCACTGCGCAGTTAGTGCGCATCGAGGCTGGTGATATCGGATCACTGACTACCAGCCAAATTCGCGCATTGACCGAAACTCAGTTTGCTGCATTGACTGTTACGCAGATTGCGGCGCTGACCACGACACAAGTCGCCGCGATTGACGTTACGGATATTCGTGCGCTGACCAGCGCGCAAGTGAAGGCGCTCGAAACTACCGATGTCGCTACATTAACGGGTGCTCAGATGGGTGCATTTAGCACCGCTGCGATCGGTGCACTGACGACGACACAGTTGGGTGTACTCGCGGACACCCAGATCGATGGCTTGATGGCCTCGCAAATGGTTGGGCTGAAGAGTAGTCAGCTCGCCGCGTTGAACACAACCCAAATTGTTGCTCTCGACACCACAGAGTTGGTGGCCTTGAACACGTCGCAGCTGACCAAGCTGACGACAACGCAAGTCGACGTACTTACCACAACACAGATTGATGCTCTTACGGCGACCCAAGTTGCTGCACTGACAACCTTGCAGAAGTCTGCACTTGATACGACGCAAGTCTCTGCGCTTCCGTCTGATGGTATTGCCGCGTTGACCACGCAGCAGCTGAAATACCTCTCGACGACAGATTTTTCTGCATTGACCACGACGCAAATTGCGGCATTTACTACCGAGCAGATTGCTTCTTTAAGCACCACACAGATTGATCAGCTGTCAACGACGCAATTGGCGGCAATCGAAGTGACAGATATTCGGGCGCTTACTTCAAGTCAGCTTGCCGCAATTAGCACCACGGACTTCGTTGCGCTGACAGCCACCCAAATTGGCGCCCTGAGTGCATCGCAGATTGCATTCCTGTCGACATCGCAGATGTCAGTGATCACCGAAAGCCAGATTGTTGGCTTTGAGACGGCAGATGTCGCCAAGTTGAACGCCACGCAGTTGCAGGCAATTTCGACCACTTCGATCGATAACTTTACGGCGACGCAAATTGCGGCGATTTCTACGTCGGCGCTGGTTGCCTTGACAACCACACAAGTCGGCGCGATGACGACGACGGAGATCACGGCGCTGACTTCGGCCCAAGTCTCTGCCTTGACGACTACACAGATTGGCGCGTTGGATGCTGACAAAGTTCAAGCCTTGGGCGATGACATCAAGGCGCTCTCGGCTACCCAATTAGGCTCTTTGAAGTCAGGCGGCTCTGGTGTCGTCGATGACTTGACCACCACACAAATTGCGGCCATTTCACCGAGCGCGTTGAGGGGCTTGTCGGGTAGCGACTTGACCACGACCCAGATCACCGCAATGACCAGCGCCCAAATTGCTGGCTTGACCACGACGCAAATTGTTGCTTTTGATGCAACCAAACTAAACGCCATCGACACCACCGATCTGGTGAAGATGACAGCCAGCCAGATCAAGGCGATCGAGACCACCGATCTCAATGAATTAGACGTCAATCACGTTACCGCTTTGACCACTGGGCAGGTAAACGCATTAACTAACGCCCAAATTATCGGGCTGTCGACAACGCAAGTAGCATTGCTATCGGCGACTCAGATTGCGTCAATGTCAACGAGCCAGATTGGTGCTATCGCTGCCGATGATTTTGCGGAGATGACGACTACGCAGTTTACGGCGCTAAGCGCCGTACAAATCACTGGCCTCACCACAACGCAGTTATCGACCCTGACTACGACACAGTTGGCGGGTATTGAAGCCGTTGATTTGAGCAAAATGTCAGGGACTCAGCTTGCGTCGCTGACCACTACCGCGATTGATGCCTTGACAACAACACAGTTGGCTGCCATCGCCCCCTCTGAAATTGACAGCTTGACGACCACGCAGCTTGGTGTGTTCCAGGCTGCGGATATGCAGGCGCTAACGAGCGCACAAGTGACCGCCTTGTCGACAACGCAAATTGCGAGTCTGACTGGCGCCCAGTTAACCGCGATGGAAACGACCGATCTTTCGAAGCTGACGGTCACGCAAATTAAAGCCATCGAAACAACTGATCTGGTGTCATTGGATGCGGGCGACATTACCGCGCTTAGCACGGGCCAAATTCAGGCACTGACCAATGAGCAAGTCATCGCGTTAGGCACAACCCATATTGGCGGACTCACGGCCACCCAGATTTCTGCCCTGACGACATCGCAGCTCGGCGTCCTTGAAACCACCGATTTTGCTGCACTCAGCCCAGCACAGGTGCAAGCCTTCACAGTCAGTCAAATTGGTGCCTTGAATACGACTCAACTGAGTTTGTTGGATGCGGTCAACACCAATACGATGGATGCTGTGGATGTGGCTAAGTTTACTTCCACGCAAATCAGTCTTCTTGATCCATTGGTGATTGCCGGTTTTACTACGACTCAGGTTGCTGCGATTTCGGTTAGTGCCATAGGTGGCTTGACGACCACCCAGTTCGTGGCGATGGATACGACTGAGTTGGCGGCCTTGACCTCTGCTCAAGTTGGCGCGCTGACGACTACACAAATCAACACGCTGGATAACTTGGATGTTCAAGCCCTTGGTACGGATATCCGGGCACTTACCGCAACCCAATTAAAAGCGTTGCAAGCAACGGTAGTTGATGACATAACTACCACGCAGTTAGCCGTGATAGCGCCTAGCGCTATTGCCGGACTATCCGGCGCAGACCTGACGACTACTCAGTTGACTGCCATGAGCAGCGCGCAAATCGTCGCGCTAACGACTACACAAATTGCAGCGCTAGAGACAACAGAGTTCAACGCAATCGACATAACCGATCTGTCGAAGATGACCTCTTCCCAGATTCGCGCCATTGAGACAACCGACTTGAATGCTATGGACGTGGCACACATTCAGGCGCTGACCTCATCGCAAGTCGCTGCGTTGACGAATAATCAGGTGATTGGCCTATCGACAACCCAGGTTAACGCGCTCACCGCTAGCCAGATTGCGGGCATGAACACGTCGCAAATTGGTTCGATTGAGGCGGCAGATTTTGCCGTTATGACGACGACCCAATTCACGGCACTTACGGCGGCACAGATTGGTGGTTTGACGACAACACAACTCAGCACTTTGACGACAACGCAGGTTGCTGGCTTTGAGTCATCAGACATTGCCAAGCTGGTGGGAACCCAATTGGTTGCCCTCAGCACCACGGTTGTCAACGTTTTGACCACAACACAGATTGCTGCAATTAGCTCAGCTGAACTGGATAGCTTGACGACCACGCAGCTCGGTGTGTTCGATAACGTCGACATGGCGGCATTGTCTGGCTCGCAGGTTTCTGCATTGACCACAACGCAGATTGTCGGGTTGACCGGTGCTCAGCTGAATGCCCTGGATACCACCGATTTGGTTCGTCTGACGGCAACGCAGTTGAAAGCTATCGAAACGACCGATATCGAGTCATTTGACGCGAATCACATCAAAGCGCTTAGCTCGGCGCAAGTGCAGGCATTGACCAATAATCAGGTTATCGCCCTATCAACGACCCAATTTGCTGCGCTAACTGTTACACAGATCGGTGCGTTGACTGCGACGCAAGTCGGCGTGTTGGAGACCACC
>CAZFSH010000111.1:0-8956 GCA_964521935.1 uncultured Propionivibrio sp. | reverse complement strand
GAACCAGGGCGCCTTCGTCATTGACGAACTGACCGATCTGGTCGAGGAAGCGGTGCTCAAGGAGTTCGAGGCCATCGCCGCGCGTGGCGGTGTGCTCGGGGCGATGGAAACCGGCTACCAGCGCGGCAAGATTCAGGACGAGTCGATGCATTACGAGCACAAGAAGCACGACGGCTCCTATCCCATTATTGGCGTTAACACCTTCCTCAACCCCAAGGGCTCGGGTGTCGCCAGCGAGATCGAGCTCGCCCGCTCTACCGAGGAAGAAAAGCAGTCGCAGTTGCAACGCCTCGCAGATTTCCATCAGCGCAATGCTGCTGAGTCCTCACGCTGGCTGGCCGCGCTGCGTCAGGCAGTGATCGATGATGGCAATGTCTTTGACGTGATGATGGGCGCGGTGCGCCACTGCTCGCTGGGGCAGATATCCGGAGCCTTGTATGACGTGGGGGGGCAGTATCGACGCTCGATGTAGTGATGCTTTTTATGCTTTGGTGCAATGCGCTCAGGCCTCGGGTTGGGGGCTCGGCGTATCATGGCAGCATGAACTCCCTGATCATGAACCATAGCGCTGGACAACCCTGATGCTGGTCCTGGGAGCGCTGGCCACCAGCATCATCATTATCAGTTTTGCCGCCGCGGGCGCCATGGCGGCCGTCGCCTACCGGCGCAATCCGGCGGTGCAGCTGTGGTCCTTGGCCTTGTTCGTGCATGGGGTTGCCTACACCTTGTACCTGTTGCGTGGCGAGGTCAGCGATGTGGTCGCCATCGTTTTTCCCAATATCGGGATAGCCTTGACCCTGGCCTTGCTGGGTGAGGGCTTTGGCAAGTTTTATCAGTTGCCCCTGCGGCGCCTGTATCTCTGGGCGCCTGTGCCCCTGATCGCCATTTTGTTTGTGCTGTATCTGGACAATCTGACAGCACGCCTGTTGATTTCCGGCCCTGTATTTGCCGCGCAGTCTCTGTTGTTGATTTCGCTGATGTGGCGGCAGCGTCGTCATGGCAGCGGTCGTGGCCAATACATCGTTATTACCGCCTTGTCGCTACTGGCCGGCTTGCTGGTGATGCGCACCATCGCCACTCTGGCGGGGCAGATGGGCGTGCTCGCGGGCGAGTCGAACATGGTGGCGCACGGGGCGACCTTGCTCGCGGGCATCGCCAGTCTGACCTTGATGGCCATAGGCTTGACCCTCATGGTGCAAGAGCGCGCCGAGCAGGCACTGCAGCGTCACCGCGACGAGCTGGAGCAACTGGTCGCTGTGCGCACGCAGCAACTGGCCTTGGCGAAAGATGCCGCCGAGGCGGCAAGTCAGGCCAAGAGTGTATTTTTGATGAACATCTCCCACGAGTTGCGCACCCCGATGAATGCCATCATGGGCATGACCGAGCTGGCTATGCGCCGCGTTAGCGAGCCGAAGGTGATCGATTACCTCAAGAAAGCTGGCCAGTCCGCACGCCATCTGCTGACCTTGATTGATGATCTGCTGGATGTGGCGCGGTTGGCCGATGCACGCCTGATCCTGGATAGCGTGCACTTCACCTTATCAACGGTGCAGGACCGTATCGGTGAGCATGTTCAGGCGCTGGCGGCGCGCAAGGGCTTGCAGGTCCTCATTGATTTTCCCGACGAGCTGGCCCAGCTGGTGCTGCGTGGTGACCCGGAGCGTTTGCTGCAGGTACTGAGCAAGCTTAGTGAAAACGCCGTCAAATTTACCGAGGCTGGCAAGATCTCGCTCTCGGTCCGCCAGTTGGAAGATCGCGGCACGCACGCAGTGTTGCGTTTTGCCGTGCGCGATAGCGGCATTGGCATTGCGGAGGCCGATCAGCAGCGCATTTTTGGGTTGTTTGAACAGGGCGATAGTTCGGAAACGCGCAAATATGGCGGTGCTGGCCTGGGCTTGAATCTCTCCCGCCAACTGGTTGAGCGCATGGGGGGACTGCTGGAGGTCGAGAGCGAAGCCGGCGTCGGCAGCACTTTTTCCTTCACCGTACCGCTGGAAAAGGCGCATTGACGCGCATTGACCCCATACCGCAGTTAGTGCGTTCACACTAAGTTTGGCCTCGGTATCGGGGGTTCTGCTCATTTAGAATCGCGCCTTTTGCGACGCTTTTAATTACAGATAAGAGGACAGAATGACCATCAAGAAAATCGGTATCGTGGGCGCAGGCACCATGGGTAATGGCATTGCACAGGTCGCGGCGGTTGCCGGTTTTGAGACCGTCATGCTCGACATCAACCAGGCTGCCGTCGATAAGGGGTTGGCCACTGTTGCTGCCAGCCTCGATCGCCTGCTCAAGAAAGAAAAAATCAGCGAGGCCGACAAGACTGCCGCGCTGGGCCGCATCAAGACCACGACCAGCATGGCCGATATGAAGGGCTGCGATCTGGTGATCGAAGCCGCGACGGAAAACGAAGCACTCAAGGTCAAGATCTTCAAGGACATCGAAGCCAATGTCGGCCCCGAGACCCTGATCGCCACCAACACCTCGTCGATTTCGATTACGCGCTTGGCCGCAGGCATGAAGCAGCCGGAGAAGTTCATCGGCATGCACTTCTTCAACCCGGTGCCGATGATGGCGCTGGTCGAGTTGATCCGTGGCCTGCAAACCTCGGACGAAACCCACGCCAAGGTCGAAGCCATGGGCAAGGCCTTCGGCAAGACGCCGATCACGGTCAAGAACGCGCCGGGCTTTGTGGTCAATCGCATCCTTTGCCCCATGATCAACGAAGCCATTTTCGTGCTGGGTGAGGGCTTGGCCACGGCCGAAGATATCGACGCTGGCATGAAGCTGGGCTGTGGTCAGCCGATGGGCCCGCTGGCGCTCGCCGACATGATTGGTCTGGACACCATGCTGTCGGTGATGGAAGTGTTCTACGAAGGCTTCAATGATCCCAAGTATCGTCCGGCACCGCTGCTCAAAGAGATGGTCGCTGCGGGTTACTACGGGCGCAAGAGCGGTCGCGGTTTCTACAATTACGCATAAAGCGTAAATCCAGCCGCGCAAAAGTCAGCCGCTGTGCCACGGCGCCCGGAACCACGCGTTCCCGGCGCCGTTTGTATTTAAACGCTGTCTTCGATGCGCGCAAAGCGCGCCTGCCATTGCCCATCGACCAACACCTGCTCGGCGAACATGGCCGATGGCCGTACCCACAAGCCGCACTCGCCGTAGCGCGCCCGATAGAGCGTCATCGGTTCCAGGGTTTCGCTGTAACGCACCGTGTCAATGACCTCATATTCGCCACCCTTGTAATGCCGGTAGCGACCGGGCGGAACGGTAATCAGTGGTGGCAAGTCGTTTGTGCTCATGGGGCATCCTTACTGCGCGTTGAGAGTGGCGTGTTTACGGTATCAGCAGGATTTTTCCGGACCGCTCGCCAGCCGTTGCCGCCGCGACAGCCTGCTTGACCTGTGCCAGCGGATAAGTCGCCGCGACCGGCATGTGCAATTCGCCGGAAACGATCAGGCCGGCGAGTGTGGCGAACAACTGCTCACGCTCCGCGCGGCTGCTCTTCGCGAACCAGTGGCCAACCCAGTAGCCGCGCAAGCTGATGCGCCGAAAAGCCAGATTGCGCGGTGAAATCTGGCACGGCTCGCCGCTCATCATGCCGTGATTGAGTACGAGGCCACCGTCACAAAGGCAATCGGCGAGTTGCTCGCTCGCCACACCGGCGATGCCATCCAGCGCAAAACGAATCGGTGCGCCGCCGCTCAGCGACTGCGCGCGCGCCGCCAGCTCCGGGCCATCGACCAATACGTGCTCACCGCCAGCCGCCCGAACTTCCGCCACCGCCGCTTCGCGGCGCACCACATTGATCAGGTTCAGCCCGCGTGCTTTGGCCAGCTGCACGATGCAGGTGCCGATGGCCGAATTGGCGACGTTTTGAATCAGCCAATCACCGGGCTGTAAATCGGGACATTGCTGGAGCAACAGGTGCGCCGAACATGGATTGACCGCCAGCATGGCCAGCTGCAGCGGGTCGGCTTCAGGGAGGACGGTCACGTCGTTCGCCTTCAGAAGCAAATGGCTGGCCCAGGTGCCGCAGCCCACCGGCAGCAGTACCAGCGCGCCGGATGGCAATCCGTTCACTCCGACCACCTCCGGCCCTACCTGCTCGACGCGGCCGACGCCTTCATTGCCGCTGAATCCCGGCAAGGGTGGCAGCTCGCCGTATTTGCCGGTAAGGATGAGCAGGTCAGAGGGATTGATGGTGGCGGCCACCACGCGCACCAGCACCTCACCCGCTGCCGGCGCAGGCAGGGTGAATTCGGTTAACTCAATGACGTCCTGCGGCACCGGGCCGCGCTCTCGATAGGTCACGCGCAACATGCGTTGAATCTCCCTTGATGTAAGGCCCCATCTTAGCCGGGCCACGCATCGGCGGGCTAGCGCGCCAATGCCTTCATCGGTCACAATATGCCACCTCGTTTTGACCACAGGCATTGCCTCATCACCATGAACATTCCTGCCCATCAGTTGCTAGCCGTCTCCACGCGCGGTGGCCATCCTGAAAACATGCACTGGGGCTCGGTGGCCGTGGTGAATGCGCGCGGCGAGCTGGTCGCACGCTATGGCGATGCCAGCGCCAGCACCTTTGCGCGCTCGACCATCAAGCCGTTTCAAGCGCTGCCCTTTGTGCGTGCCGGCGGTATCCGCCGCTACGCCTGGGGCGCCGAGCAAACCGCCATGCTGTGCGCCAGCCATTCCGCCGAGCGCTGTCATGTCGAGCTGGTGCAGGGCATGCTCGCCAGTGCGGGCAATACGGTGGCCGATCTGGGCTGCGGCGCGCATGAGCCGATGGACGCGACCACACGCTGCGTTGCCGCCAGTGCGGGAAGCGAATGGACGGCCATACACAATAATTGCTCGGGCAAACATGCTGGCTTCCTTGCCTGCTGTGCGCTGCATGGCTGGTCGCGCCAGGATTATCTGCAGCCCGAGCATGTCTTGCAGCAGCAGATTCGCGCTGCACTGTCCGACTTTGCCAACTACGATATCGAGCGCGCACCGCGCGGAACCGATGGCTGCAGCGCACCGATTTATGCGCTGCCGCTGGAGCGTCTGGCGTTCGCTTTTGCCCGCTTGGCGGCGGGGACGGATGCGACGGCGCTGCCGCTGCGTGATGCGATGCGGCAGCAGCCGCAGTTGATTTCCGGCAGCGCGCGCTTTGATCTGGCCCTTGCCAGCTACGGTGGCGAGGACTGGGTGGTGAAAGGCGGTGCCGATGGCTTGCAGTTGCTCGCCTCGGTGTCGCGCGGCATCGGGGTGGCCGTGAAAATCGCTGATGGCAATCTGCGCGCGCTCAACGCCGCCGTGCTGGCCGTGCTGCGGCAACTGCGCTGGCTGGACGCCGCCCCCTTGTCACCGGCGCTGGCTGCCCATGATGCGCCGGCGATCAGTAACTGGAACGGCATCCATACTGGTGAGGTGCTGCCGACGGTGCAGCTTGAGTTTGCCTGAGCACGTGCCGGATCTGATCAGTCCCCAGCGCATGGTGCTGGACACCAATGTGCTGCTCTCACTTTACGTCTTTGCCGACAGCCGCTTTGCGCCGCTGCGCGCGCAAGTGGAGGCAGGCCGCTGGCTGGCCTTGAGCAACGCAGCCTGTCTGGACGAATATCGGCGGGTGCTGGCTTACCCGAACTTTTCGCTGACGGAAAGCGCGCAGGCTGAGGCTTTCGCCTGTTACGCCGCGCAGGCACAGATGGTGGACAGTAGTGATGCCGCCGCGCTCGCCGCCAGCGCACGGTTTGAACTGCCGCGTTGTGCCGACCGTGATGATCAGAAGTTTCTCGAACTGGCGCGCGATGGCTATGCCGATTGCCTGATTACCGCCGACAAGGCCTTGCTGGTGTTGGCGCGCCGGCAAAAGATGGCCGGGCGCTTTCGCATCATCACGCCGGACGTCGCCCTGGCGGAGTTGCTAGAGTTGCCTAGGTTGCCGGGGTAAAAGTCAGTCGCTGTGGGACGGCGCAGTGAGAGGCACAGCGAGTGCTTGCGTGTGCCGTCGTCGATACAAGGTGTTGCGGCTGATGCCCAGCCGGCGTGCGGCCGCCGACATGTTGCCAGCGCAGGCCTCAATGGCCCGCTCGATCGCCGCTGCAGAGAGTGCGTGCAGGGTGTCGTCGGTGCAGTCCGGTGATGAACTGGCGGCATCTATAGTCTGCATGGTCTGCACGGGCTGCGCAGGCGCGGTTGCCTGACGCAATTCCGCCACCAGATCGTCAGGCAGATGCGGCCAGCCGATCAGACTCTCGTGCTCGTCGAGTAAGGCGCAGGCGGTGCGTAAGGCGTTGGCCAGCTGGCGCAGATTGCCCGGCCAGCGATAGTGGGCAAACGCGCTGGCGACGGACTCCTCCAGCGCGAGATTTTTCTCCGGGGCAAACTCGGCCAGCATGCGCGCGCTGAGCATGGCGAAGTCGCTGCGCTCGCGCAAGGCTGGCAACATCAGCGTCAGGCCGTTGATGCGGTAATACAGATCGCTGCGGAAACGTCCGGCATCCATCTCGGTTTTGAGCGTGCGGTGGGTGGCGCAGACCAGCGCGAAGTCCACGGGCACCGGCTTGCCACCACCGACGGGCACGACCTCGCGCTCCTGCAACACGCGCAGCAGGCGTGCTTGCTGCGCGAGGGGCATGTCACCGATTTCGTCGAGAAACAAGGTGCCGCCCTGCGCGGCGCGAATACGCCCCGGTGCACCTTCTTTGCGCGCGCCAGAGAACGCGCCCGGCGCGTAGCCGAACAACTCGGCTTCGATCAGGTTTTCCGGCAGGGTGGCGCAGTTGACGGCGACGAAGGGCTGCTTGCACCGCGGGCTGCTGTCGTGAAAAGCTTTGGCGAACAGTTCTTTGCCGGCGCCGGATTCGCCTTGCAAAAGCAGCGCAATGGACTTGCCGACAACCCGGCGCGCCTTGTCAATCGCTGCCTTGAGTGCCAGATCACCGGAGTCGAGCCGTGCCAGGGCATCGTGAGCGGCTACCGGCGCAGCCGTTATGCTTGGACCAACGGCGATGCGCACCGGCGCCCGGCCGGGTTCGATACGGGCAAACAAGCGGGCGCCGTTGTGGCGGCTAACGGGCATGGATTCACGTCCGCGGCGCTGGCCCCAGGTGACCAGATCGCGGATGCCGACCTGCAGCACACGGCTGACCGGTGTGGCCCCGAGGTCTGCCGGGCAGATGCCGAGTAGCGTCAGACCAGCGCGATTGGCGCCGACAATCCAGCCATCTTCGGATAGCGCCACCACGCCTTCGGCGACGGTGCCGATGCCTTCGGCCAGCGGGTGAAAACGCAGACGCAAGGCGTCGCCATGGCGCGCCTCGAACAAGCGGTTCTCGATCATCTGTGCCGCGGCACGTACTAGCCCAAAAGTGTGCGGATGACGTCCACGCTGTTCGCCGGAAATGTCCAGCACGCCCAGCAAGCGGCCATCCGGTGCCGTCACTGGCGCCGCGGCGCAGGTGAGGAAGCCATTGCGCTCAAGAAAGTGCTCTGAACCATGGACGACGACCGGGCTGCCTTCGGCCAACGCTGTGCCGACAGCATTGGTGCCACGATGATGCTCGTGCCAGGAGGCGCCGGGCATCAGGGCGACGCGCTCGGCGCGGCCAAGAAAGTCGGCATCGCCCAGTGTTTGCAGCACCGTGCCCCGATCATCGGCGAGGATGACCATGCTGCCGGAGTCGCGGGTCTGGGCATAGAGGTACTCCAACACGGGGCGCGAGTGAGCGACCAGTTCCTGCTGACGTTCGGCGGCGCGCGCCACCTGAAAACGGTCGAGATAGGCGGCCTCGGGCAAACGGCCGACTGGCTGCAAGCCGGCTTCCAGACACCGTCGCCACGAGCGGGCAATAGTCGGGCCGACCAAGTCGTCGGGCGGTAATTCACCGCGATCAAGTAGTTGGCGCGCTTGGCGCAGCGATGCGCCATGGGACAGGGGCAGCATGACATCTCCTCGTTCTCACTCAGCGTTCCAGCCTGCGCTCACATGGCACCGACGCTGAGGGTGTTTTTTCGCCACCATACGCGGCAGTGGAAGCGGGCGCAAGACTTCGTCGGTAAATCAACAGCGAAGTGTGTCATTTCGGGACAGTGTCTCAGCGTGACATGTTGCCTGGTACGGTGCATGACACAGTGCCACTATCCGTGCGGCACTGCACCAACGTAGCAAGATCAGCAACTTGGCCGATTGTCCGGTGATGGCACGGTCTCTGCGATAGCCAAGGCAAGCGCGACAGCACGCTGCGCCGAGTCACACCATAACCGCCACCATCACAAACACCATAACAAGCACCAAAACCCTTCAGGAGACAGTCATGATTTATGCCGCACCCGGTAGCAACGGCGCCAAAATTTCCTACAAAGCCAACTACGACAACTTCATCGGTGGCAAGTTTGTTGCGCCGGTGAAGGGGCAGTACTTTGACGTCATTACCCCGATCAATGGCAAGGTCTACACCAAAGCCGCCCGCTCGACCGCCGAAGATATCGAGCTGGCGCTCGACGCCGCGCACGCCGCGGCCGACAAATGGGGAAAAACCGCGCCGGCCGAGCGCGCCAATATCCTGCTCAAGATTGCCGACCGTCTCGAAGCCAACCTCGAACTGCTCGCCTACGCCGAGACCGTCGATAACGGCAAGCCGATCCGCGAAACCTTGAATGCCGACATTCCTCTGGCGGTCGACCATTTCCGCTATTTCGCCGGCTGCGTGCGTGCCCAGGAAGGCGCGCTGAGCGACATCGACGAAAACACCGTGGCTTATCACTACCATGAGCCGCTGGGCGTTGTCGGTCAGATCATTCCGTGGAACTTTCCCATCCTGATGGCAGCCTGGAAACTGGCGCCGGCCTTGGGGGCAGGCAACTGCGTGGTACTCAAGCCCGCCGAGTCAACGCCGGTGAGCATTCTGATCCTCGCTGAACTGATTGCAGATCTGCTGCCTGCCGGCGTGCTCAATAT